>JAQWSU010000028.1 GCA_029243025.1 Pirellulaceae bacterium
CGCTACTGTTGAACTTACCATCGCGATTCGCGTCGCCGTAGAAGACGACCGACAAGGTGTTTCCAGCTTCGACCGCAAAAGCATCCAGTTCGTCGGTATAGCTTTCGTAGATCCCTTCGTCGACCGTCAAGTTGTCGAGCGTGTCGATTCGCAGTAACGCCGTTAGGCCGCCGGGTTTCGCGTCAACGAAACGCAGGCCAAGGAGAGAAGCGTCCGTAATCGAAGGCGTTTTCAGCGTCAGTCCGAGCCAGGATTCAAGGCTGAAGATCGTGTCGTCCAGCAGTAAGCTGCGGATTGTGCCGTCCGGAAAACAAATTCCTTCATTTTTCAGCGTGTTACATTCCTTGATGCTGCGAAGGTCAGCTTGTGAAAAATTTAAATCGGTGAGCTGAGTGTCACGCAGGTCAAGCGTGGTCATGTTGCGCAGGTCTCGAAATGCCCCATTTTCAATGGTGGTGATGGGATTGCCTCGGAGGTTAAGCGTCGAGAGGTTGTTTAGTCCGTCGAATGCACCGGCTACGAGATTGGTTAGCTCATTGTTTTGTAAGTCGAGAGATGGCAGGTTGTTCAGGCCAAGGAAAGCACCGTTCTGAACGTTGCCGATGGGATTGTCTTTAAGGTTAAGTGTCGTCAGTTGGTTCAAGCCTTCGAAAGTTCCGCTTTCAAGGTTTGATATCTGGTTGTTTTGCAGATTAAGGCTTTTAAGTTTTTTTAATGCCTCAAAGGATCTGCTGCCAAGGTCTGTTATTTGGTTGTTGTAAAGGTCAAGGGTTTCTAGCCTCTCAAGTCCTTGATACGCCCGACAGTCAATCGTGGTGATTTCGTTGTCGTTAAGGTAGATCGTTTTCAACCGGCCAAGCCCTTGAAACGATCCACAATTAAGGTCGGTGATTTGGTTGTCGTTCAGGTGTACCTTGTCTAGAGAGTTGAGTCCTTCGAATACTCCAGGCTCAATCGTGGTGAGTTGGTTGGCTCGCAGTGAAATCCTTTGTAATCGCCTTGCCCCTTCAAACGACCCTGGTTTGATGTTGTCGAGGTTGTTGTTGTAGAGGTAAAGGGTCCTGAGATTGTCGAGTCCTTGGAAGGCGCCACGCTCAATGTTGGCTATTTGGTTGCTGTAGAGGAAAAGTGTTGCCAAGTTATCCTGTGTCTGAAATGCTCCGGTCTCGACTTGGGTGATCCTGTTGTTTGCGAGGTCAAGCGTTGAAGAGATCGTTGCGCTGTTAATGTCCGTGTTCTCAATGTTGGCAATACGATTTCGACTTAGAAGAAGGCTTTGCAGATTTAGGTTCTGAAACGCTCCGGTCTCAATGTTGTTGATTTGGTTGTCTTCCAGATTGAGCGTCCGTAGGTTGTTGAGATCCGTGAAAGTGTCGCGCTGGATACTGTTTATTTGATTCTTTTGTAACTGAAGTGTTGTTAATCTGTTCAATCCTTGAAAGGTCCCGGCCACCAAACTAGCGATTTGATTACCGTGCAAGTCAAGATGTGGCAAGCTACTCAGGTCCTGGAAGGCTCCGCTCTGAAGGTTGGTGATTGGATTGTTCTGGAGGTCGAGTGTTCGTAGCTTGTTAAGCCCCAGGAAACTACCGGATGCAATCGTGGCGATGTTATTGTCATTCAGGTGCAGTTCTTGTAACTGGGTTTCCCGGAAAGCCCCACCTGCAACGCGGTTGATCTGATTGTTGTTGATTTCAAGTTTCGTCAACCGGGTGAGTCCTTGGAAGTCACCAGATTCAATACTTGTGATTTGGTTGCTTTGAAGATTAAGCGATTTCAAATTGTTGAGCCCGAGAAATGTTCCGCTTTCAATCTTGGTGAGGGGGGTATTTTGCAATTCAAGCGATGGCAAGTTACTCATGCCTAAAAATGCACCGCTCTCAAGATTGGTGATTGGGTTGTTTTGCAGTTTCAGCAATCGCAAGTTACCCAGCCCGTTGAAAGCTCCACTTTTAATGGCGGTTATTTGGTTGTCGTTAAGATGAAGACTTTCCAAGCCGCTCAAATCTTGGAAGTCGGCGTTTTCTATACTCGTGATTCGATTACGTTCTAGTCTAAGATCTCTTGCTGCGGTTAGCTGCGTAGCTCCATCTAGGTCCTGAACCCCTCGTTGGGCGTAATTGAAATTGCCCAACCCATAACCAGGAAGATCGATCAAGTCGAGGAGGCCGTCGCCATCGGTGTCGACCGCCACGGCCAGAGGTGTACCAGATAGCCAGATGGCAAGGCAAACGATGAGAGTGAAAGTAGGTTTGGCGTGGATCATTCTAAGCAGTCTCCCCCCCGGGATCTCGATTTGTTCATCGCAACACACCATTGATGTGTATCCGAAAATGAGATTCCACGCAACGATATTCTGATTAGCGAGTTAACGTCACGACGGGAATGTGGCTCCTGAGATGTATTTTTCGCGGTTCGCGGTTCGTGGTTCGCGGCTGTGAATTGTGAGTTGTCCATTTTACATCGTGGGACGTTATATCGATCGCGCAAGTGCACATTGTGCCGCTAAGCTAATTCGCTTCGGTTCGGCTGTGGAAAGGAGCGGGTGCCGTTGGTGAGTGCGTGGTTTCAAGTGAGCCGTAGGCCAGCCCGCGGGTGGATGATCTCGTTGGATCGATATCGGCACCAAGGTAGAACCAGTCGGCAACGATGAAATCCATCGATGGAATGACAATTGAGGGAATGCGAGAAGATAGGGAATAGCTCTCTGCCGCACCTTTTCGTGTTGGCTGGTGAAACATCCCTTAGGAAATGTTTAATCGGCGGCTCATAGCCGCTAAAATGTCAAGCGAAAAATAGCGGGTGCCAGTGCCAGCATCGTGTCATGGCGAAACAATAAAGTCCGCGCGAGTGTGAGCTTGTTCGTGGTCATGGCCTGCTCGGCGAGTACTCCCCGCCTGTCTGCAATGAAAAAACTGTTGTAGGGCCGAACCAATGGGCTGACAAAAAATGTGATTTCTTGTGGCAACCAATGGAAACCGTCAACACATGGCAAAGGAGGTTTTGACCATGAAGGGTAAACTATCAAAGCTCAGTATTCTCGTCGTGAACTATAAATATGACTTGCGTGAAGAGAATGATTTAGTGGAGATCACCAAGGACGGCGCATTGAGCAAGGTGTTTAAGGATGTGCCGGGCTTGGGGATGAAATTTGGTTTAGCCAATCCTGACGAAAACGAATATGGCGGCATCTATTTCTTTACGAATGAGGAATCGTTAGACGCATTCTTGGCTTCGCCGATCCTGAAAGAGTGGGCCGGAAATCCAGATGTGAGTGATCTGACGTATAAAAAATACAAGGCTCTGCCAGACTTCACGAAAAACACAATCGAAGAAAATTATGTGACCGGTGAAATCATTAACGATTTGAATCCAGTCTCGTGATTTCGAACGTTCCATGATTGAGGAAGAAAATTCGTGTGTGTCGTGGGTTTCAGCCGACGCTGCTTTAAGCAAGGTCTACAATGGTGGCATCAACACATACCGATGGCGGCTTTCCGACTTCTGAGAACTTTTGACGGGTGCGCGAATGGGAAAAAATCAGTTTGCTTGCCTTGTTGCTGCGATGAGTCTGCTTTGCTGCGGCACCGTGGGATTTGGCGCGACGGACCAAGATGACAAGGTGACATCGGTCGAGCGTCCGGCATCTGGTAATCCGTTTGGTTACTTGCACGCATTTGACCAGACTCTCATCAGTCGATCGCTGCCAGGACAGATTGGTACGCGGTGGCAGGCCGAGCATCAATTGGGAGACGTTCTGCTCGTCGATCTTTCCCGGATCGGTCGACGCGATGAAATTGTGGAACGTATTCTCCGTGAGTACAACGAAGGTACTGGCGCCGATACGGTGATTCAGTTTGTCGCTCGTGACGCGTCGAATGTGATTGTAGATGTCAATGGTGACGGGGCACTTGATCTGATTCGCTCGCGGGGCGATGGAGCCGAAACACTCGTTTGGTCGGATGTCGACAAGGATTGGACGATTGTCCCGTTTCCGGTTCAGGTTGACACTCACTCTGTCCTCTGGGGAATGACTGAACGTGGCGGACCCACAACGATTATTGTCCGTAGCGTTGGAATGTCCGGTGCGTGGGAATTCGTTGATGGACGTTGGCGAGACGCGCATCACTTGACTCGCGGACTTATGTTGGATGGTCAGCGTTTGTTCACCGACTCGAAACACGGGGTTCGGTTGTTGGATCTCGATAATGACGGTTGTTGCGAGCTTGTTGCGGCCGGACCCACGCGTCGCGGTGTGCTTCGTTGGAACGGTGAGAAGAAACATTGGGTGAAAAGTCGCTGCAAACTTCCTGATGCGGCTGCGATGATCGACCGCGATGGCAATGACGGTGGTTTGCGATTTGTGGACGTGGATGAGGATGGCGATCAAGATTTGATCATTTCCGATCGCGACAGCTACTCGGTTCACCTCTTTGACTCATTGCAAACAGGATGGTCATCGAGGTTGCTATCGGCGAAGCGTTCGCTGGATACCGATGGAATACCGCCCATCTCGCTGAATGGGCAGACGACTGGCGCTTGGTATGACCCAGCGACCCGAACGATTCATCCGGCCCGTAACGCGAAAAGCAAGGTTGCGTCAGCTGTCGGCTACAGTCTGCGTGCATCGCTGCTGAAGCGAAAGATTCGGCATTTAGAGCAGGTTGCGGGCGAAGGATTTGCATCGTTAGTTAGCAACGATGGTGATTCCGATGAATGGTACAACTATCAAGGCCAGCGAGTGCCCAATCACCATCTTCGTCAGAACAAGGTGGGGGCAGAGCTAATCTGGCTGACTCCACCGACGAACAAGGTCCAGACGGCAGGCGAACCACTGCACTTTGTGTTTTTAGGAGCGATCGGATTTCGCTCGCAGCCGACAACCGAAGGATATGCGCTCGATATCAACGGGCGGGAAAAACTGCGTTTTGACGTTACCGCTGAGTACACCCGTTGGCAAAGCGATGATTCTGACGCATCGCTCGTGTTTTATCCGACCTGGACCTCTTCGGAAGATGCTGCCGGATTCTTCTATTTAACCGTGTCACCTAAATTGGTGAGCGAGGGAGAGCCCGTCCGTGTGGGCGTCCGTTCGTTGGGCAGCGGTTCCCAGCGCTGGTTTGCCCTGCATCCCGTGAAGGATGTTGTTGGCCGACAGGTCGGTAGTCAAGATAAGCTGGCCGTGGTCGAAGCCAAGGAGAACACCACTTATCAGGTCGGCGTTGCTGCTGTCGACGTGACTCCCGAATATCCGATACGACTGCGTGGTTATTCGGGACGTAGCACGGAGTCGGAAGGGATCGTCCAGCGACTTTGGGCGAAGGCCTTGGTGATTCAAAGTCCGCAAAGAGCGCCCGTGTTGCTGATCACGCTGGATAACTGTCTTGTTCCGGCATACTTGAGAAACGAATTGGCTTCACGGTTGAAGCAGCGTATTGGCCTTGAACCTGACAGGTTTGCCATCACCGCAACGCATACGCATAGCGGTCCGATGTTGGCGCGTATGTCAGAGACACTTTATTGCCATCCGCTACCAGAAAGCCATCGAACACGCATCGAGCGTTATACCGAGGAGCTTACTGGCAAGCTCGAAAAAGTTGCTATCGAGGCCTGGAATGATTTGCAGCCCGCACGCTTGTTTCGAGCACAAGGCAACGTTACGTTCGCTCAGAACCGACGTACGAAAGGGGGTCCGGTGGACCACGACCTGCCCGTTTTGGTTGCGAAGGATCGTGCGGGAAAGGTTTTTGCTGTCTATGTGAGCTATGCCTGCCATTGCACTACCCTTTCTCACAACAAGGTGAGCGGCGACTGGGCGGGATACGCTCAGGAGCAAATCCAACGTGCGTTTCCGGGCGCGGTCGCGCTGGTTTCGGTGGGGTGCGGGGCGGATGCCAATCCAACCCGCGGTGGTGAAGACTCGGACAAAACTGCGGCGACACACGGTCAGGAAATTGGTCGAGAAGCCACGCGACTTATTCAATATGGATTGAGTCCGATTTCCGGCGAATTGGACACCCGCTTCTCGACCGTCGAATTACAATTGGCCGCAATTCCCAGTCGCGCGGAATGGGAGCAACGCGCCAAGCAGAATTCCGAGCGAGGAGGCACCGTGGGCTATCACGCTCGTGTACATCTGCAGCGATTGGATCAGGGTGAGCCGATCAGAAGCCGGGTGCCCTTGCCCGTGCAAACCTGGACGTTTGCGGATGAATTGGCCATTGTTTTCTTGGGGGGGGAAGTCGTCGTCGATTACGCGTTGCGATTGAAGCGTGGTATCGATTCAAAACGCGTTTGGATCAACTCCTATGCGAACGATGTACCCTGCTATATCCCCTCGGAACGCGTACTGCGAGAAGGTGGCTATGAGGGTGGCGGCGCCATGATTTTTCACGATTGGGCGGCGCCGTTTCTGCCAGGGGTAGAGGATAAGATTGTCGACGAAGTCCACTATCAGTTGGGCCCGCGGTACCGTCGACAGCACGCAGCCAAGGGAGTTGGAAAGCCGTGAAAAAAATCGATACATCGTGCAGACGGCCTGATGCGGTTCTCGATCAAATCGCAGGTTGGTCTTTTGAGGGTTCCGATTCTCATGCCGTCTTTCGTCTTTTCGCCGGACAGCTGGGGCAGCCGATTACGTCACTTGTGTTAATGGCCCTGTTGGCTGGCAACCTCTGCGCCGCTACGCCAATGTTGCTGGTTGGTGAAGGCGTCGTCGATATTTCGCCACCGCGTGGTACGGCGTTAGGCGGATTTCATTACAGCGACCCAACCCGTCCGCGGGTCACCACGAGCGTACATTATCCGCCGGAAGTAAGATCGATCGTGATCAGTTACAGCCAGGTAACGGCTGTCATTATTTCGTTCGATATGCTCAATGTATCGTTCGAGATGGTGCGTGATGTGCAAAATCGGATTGGAAACGCCTTCAAGATCCCTCCGCAAAATATTCGTATCTGCGCGACGCACGCGCATTCGATGCCCAGCATCGCTTTCAATCGGCACTGGGGAGACAATAACCCCGAGTATGAAGCGGCTGTTGCTAACGCAATGGTCAAAGCGTCAAAGTTGGCCCGTGCAGATCAAACGCCAACTCGATTGTTTGTTGGGAAGGCTCGCGCCGCTGGAGCAAATGTGAATCGAACAGTTCGTGAGGGAGCCCGACCGGATATCGACTTCACTGCAAAGAGTAACGAACAGGATCGCTGGTTCGATCAGACGGTTCATGTCCTGCATTTCGAACGTGCTGAAGCAAAGCCCAATTTACTCTGGTACAACTTTTCGGCTCATCCAGTCACCTATGGCGCGAGCAGTGCCGCGGGGCCAGGTTGGCCCGGTTTGGTGCAACGACTGCTCCGTGGGCAATTCGATGTTTCGCCCTCCTATCTCCAAGGCCACATCGGTGACATTAATCCAGTGGGACGCGAACAGACTGCAACGATGGTGGCCGGGGCGATTGTGGAGGCAGTGGAGTCCGCGGTAGAGGAACCTGTCGAACAACTTGCCGTGGAAACACAGCTGGTCGAACTTCCCTTTGACATGGACTTGTTTCAGAAGAACAGAGAGATTCATCAAGGGAAACTAGCGGCGAACACAGGAATTAGCTTGTTTGATCAAGATTGGTATGACACGTTTGCCTCTCAATACAATCTGGGCAAAAGCAGTTTGCCAATCACCCTGGCGGCGATCAGGCTAGGCGATGTTGCGCTACTTTTTCATCCGGCGGAGCTATACACGGTATACGGCTTAGAAATTCAAAGAGACTCTCCGTTTCGGCAGACGTTGGTCGTTGGCTATGCGGACGGATACGTCGGCTATGTGCCGGATGCCAAGGCGTATGATCGATCGGAGTATGCGGCGGCAAAGGTGCCACGGATTCTGAATTATCCGCCCTTTCAACCTGCGGTCGGTCGCGTGATGACGTCGTCGGCCGTTGAGCTCTTGAAACGGGTCCATCGCCGTTGAACGTTGATGATAGATCGGTTTCCGTGGACCACGACCGACGATTGCGCGAGGCGAGGTGTTACTCAAACACGTCGTGCATAGACTCAGCTGCTTATTGGTGAAACCTTCTGCTCGTCATTAGGGCTGCACTGGCCCGAATGACCTGATTCACCAAATGGGTGTTTGAAACCCGTTCTCAGATTTCGATAGGTGCGACTAAGCCGCTTTGCAGCGACCATTCCGCCACAGACCTACAAATCCGATGGTAACCAATAGCGTCCAAGTGATCACCGATGCCGGTTCAGGGACGGGGGTCGTGAACACTGGGCTTAGCGCGTAAAGAGGTAAATGATTCGACTGGGACTGGTTACTCCCTGAATCAATCCAGGTACTGTTCGTGTTATTGATACGACCAAATCTGACAGAGCTCGCCCCTAGATAATCAGTTGACTGGGTGTCGCCCGTAAGAAGTGAACCTGTTGCTGCCCACCCTTCCCCTTGTTCCCCATTGTACTGAGTGCGATTAATCGGCGCCTGAAGGTTGCCGCTCCACATTTCAGCCGCATCATTGGCTACGAGTTACCCTGCCATGTTATAGACCGGGCCATATACATTCGCGTTGGTTTTGGCGTTGACAAATTTCGTACTTGCAATGGCTGTGTACACTTGGGTTGCGTCAGCGCCCGTGAGGGCAGCATTTGTCAATGCTTCATTCTGAACGAAAGTGTTGTAGCCGGCGATATCAGTCAAGGTGGTGTCGCGGAGATTGTGCGTTACAAAGACTAATTGAAAGGTGTCGCCAGCTTCTAAACCACTCGGTACAAAAAAACTCGCTTGAAGGGCTGAGCTGATCACCAAGCAAAGAGTGACGGCAGTAAGAGATCTCTTGAGCATAGGATGAGTCCAAACGTGGTCGGTGTTGTCGATGAAAAGTATCGCGACGTGCCGTTCACGGTGGGAAACTCTTTGGGAGAATTTATTGATGCGTTCCAGGATATTCTCCCGCAAATCAAGTAGCAAAGTTTAAACGATTTTGTCTGCGAGGTAATGATCGGGTTGTTGGGTAACCTGATCGGATCGTGTCCTGTCCATCTTGTTTTCGTTCAATCCAATGGCGGCTGTTTGAACTTTTTGCATTCTGTGATGGCAATCGATGCGTTCTCGATAGCGTCGTTCGCTCGTGTTGGACGAAACGGTTTGATAGGGTTGGGTGGGGGCAACTTAACCCGGTCGCTTCGGTGCTGGTGACGAAGAGTGGGGTGCGATAGAGAGTTCGTGACCGGTTTGCCTGCGGACACGTAATTGACGCGGACCCAAAATTGGGCGCAGCAAGTACACACGATAATTTGCAGCGACTCGCAAACACATACGAGGCCCATGCGAAACGCGATCTGTTTTGAATCCTACGGATCCTGGAAATCGACTGGATCTGAAAAAAAGTGGTGACACGATAAGAACATGCTCTCGCGAGGTGATAAGGCTGGGCGACGAAAGATTCGATGACTTTTTTGGGGGGTATTGTTCCGATTTTGTTTCTGGTGCCCTTGCTTGCAGGTCGCTGCAAGCTTTTACGTTGATGATCGGTTTTTTTGTTCGCTGGTGTTGAAGCGCGATGATTTGATGTAGCAGCATCATTGGTTTTCAGCCTGCAGTTCGTTCGACCTGGCACCTCACGTTCGAATACGGTCCCCTCGATGCGCCGACGTGGATCGTGTATTTTCGCGACGGCGTTTTTTAAAAGCATTCTGATCGTGTACTGGATCGCTCAACCCATGCCTGAAGACGATCTATGAAAGAGCCCGTTTCTTCTTTCGGATATAAACAGTTGTACATCAACCCTGATGTCATGCGTTTTTGAGGGTTTCTACTTGATTGACGATGCAGTAACAGGATTGATATTCCTTTGAAAAAGCTTGCAAGCTATTGCGAAGCTTCTTAGACTATCTCTTTGTTGACTCCGTGACGCGATACTTGGAGTTAAGACTTTTGAGCATTCGATCATCTTGCCGGAGAAATATTAGCATGACGTTTCAACCCTTATCGTTCTGCTGTGCCGTATTTGTCGCCCTTGGCCTCGCATCGAACGCCACGGCACAGGTGGTGCAGGCACCCGGCGCAAACTATTTGGTATTTGAAGCAGAGGATTTTACGCTCGACGAGTTTAATTTCGTCGAAGATGACAACTTTGGAACCGGCTGGATGATCATCGATCCGTCGGATCCGCAAGAAGTTGAACTGCACGGTTCGAATCCTGGAACGATTATGGTTCCGCCGGCGAACGCCAATATGTCGGGTGGAAAGGCGATCTTTGATCTAGTCGGCGGAGGCGACTTTGCCGACCAGGTGGGGTGGGAGTTGACCTTTGATACTCCGGGCGAATACTTCGTGTATCTACGTTATTCGTCTTACGACATGCGTGAAATCTTCGGACGGAACGATTACGGTCACGAGGATTCGATCTATCTTCCCCCCTTTGATCTCCAAGATGATCCGGCCGGGCCTGAACCAGAAATTCGTGACGAGCGCGCCGGACAGTCCTCGCTAAGGAGAAACGTGGGCGGAGACTTCACGGCTGAGGAAATAGTCGACGTGTTGCCGACAGATGGGTGCCGCATTGCGGAAGAAGAATTGTGGCAAGTTCCAGAGGACGAATGCGAGCGGGAAGCCGTTTCTTTGGAAGGCCAATATCATTGGCAAAAGCTTAGGTTCTCGGATGATTCGCAGGAAAATCGTCACGCAAGCTACTCGATTGAAGATACAGGCATCGCATTAGATTTTTCGATTGCTACACGTGAACGAGGGTCATCATTAGACGCGTTTGTATTTTCGCTGGAGTCCGAGTTGACGATAAGTGACCTCGACGGGTTAATCGCAGGTGGTGATCCACTCGATTTCGATTTCGATGGCGAATTAGGGGTAGGTGACATTGATATGTTGTCCGCAGCCATCGCGGGCGGAGATACCGATTCTAAATTCGACGTGAACACTGATGGCAGTGTCAACCGCTCGGACCTCAATTTCTATGTTGGTGACAAGAGGATATTGCATACCTGGATTGGCGACGCCAATTTGGATGGTGAGTTCAATTCGAGTGACCTCGTCGCTGTCTTTTCTGGCGGTCGATACGAGACAGGTGGCGTGGCGACTTGGGCAAAAGGTGATTGGAACGCGGATCTCGTATTTGGTTCGGGTGACTTGGTCGCCGCGTTTTCCGATGGTGGGTACGAACAAGGCCCAAAGGTAAGCATCGCAGTGCCAGAGCCCGCGACGGGTCTGCTGTTGATGGTGGGAACGACCCTGTGGTTGTTGTTCCGGCGTCGTAAATCCGGCTAAGCCGCTAGTTGCTATCACGCGGTGTGCGATCCTCAATCGGAATGAAACGCTGCGTCTTGCGAAATTTATTCGTGATTGCTCGTCCAAAAAACAGCATCCGATTAGCTGAGATACTTGCGAGTGCGCAGGTTATTTCCTCTTACGAGAATGTTGGGAAATGGTCGAGGTGGTGGAAGGTTGCCGACGAACCAAGGCTGTCGGTTTTGCGTGGTGTTGGTGGTTAGCGGCGGCTGGGGGAGTGGCGTTGGTAAGTGCACGACTGGGAACGAGCTTGGCGTCCCGGTCGCAGTCTCGACCCGTTTGTGAGTTCAAAGCTGGATTGCGGGTCAATATTTAAGCAAGAGTCGCTCCGACCCAACCGTGACAAATTACGATTTATTGCGGCGAGTTTTGAACCACGTTACAATTGCGAAATCCGAAGTTGAATATCGTTTGTACTCTTGCTTTTGTTGGGGAACGGATAAAACCAGCATTTTAGCAGGTTCCGTTTTTCGGCAGTCGATGTCTCTTGATTTCGTGTCATTCCGGTATTCCACATTGATGAAACAGCGACTGAGTCCGATCGGGTGATTGGGGTTTGCAATGTTCTTTCCGGCATAAAGGAGTAGGTGCCAAATTGAACAAGCCAAGCATCTACGAGTCGCTGGGTCTAAAGCCCGTTATCAATGCAGCGGGTACTTTCACTGAACTCGGAGGCTCACTCATGCCCGCCCCCGTCAGGACGGCATGGCTGGAGGCTGCAGAACATTTTGTTGACCTCCGAGAACTACAAGATTGTGTCGGTACTCGCATCGCAAAAATGCTCCAAGTCGAATCGGCCTTGGTGACCGGGGGGGCCGCGAGTAGCATCCTACTCGGACTGGCGGGCGCTTTGACCCTCCGCGATGAGCAATTCCCGCTGGAAAATTGCGTTGCAGCTGATGGCCAGCCCTATGAAGTGATTCGACAGAAGGCTCACCGCGACCTTTACGATCGGCAGCTCGAGACCTGTGGAGTTAAGATTGTTGAGGTCACATCGGAGGACGAACTGAATTCACGCTTCTCGGACCGCACCGTGCTGATGATGAGTTACAACGTCTACGAGCCGGAATCACCGATTCCACATGAAGCCTGGTTGGAGAGGGCGAAAGAGCACGGGGTTCCGACATTATTGGACGCGGCCGCTGACATTCCGCCAGTCGACAACCTTTGGCGATTCAACAAAATGGGATACGACATGGTTGCGTTTAGCGGCGGCAAGGCGATTCGTGGTCCACAAAGTAGCGGTCTTTTGGTTGGCAGTGCTCGGTTGATTGATGCCGCCAAACTAAATGCCGTTCCAAACGAGGGTGCGGTCGGGCGGGTCGCTAAAGTTTCCAAGGAAGACATCATTGCTCTTTGGAGGGCACTTGAGCTATTTCTGGCTGAGGGCGCGACGCATGGAAATCACATCGCAAATCGCTGCCGAAAGCAGTTGCGGACGATTGAATCATTGCTTCGCGATATCAGCGGCCTCGAGGCAAACTACGTGACGCCGGCGGTCGCCAATCACTTTCCTCATCTATTGTTGAAGTGGAATGAGACCCAACTCGGTTTGACGAATGAGATGCTTGCCCAAGAATTACGAGACGGTACAACGGCAATTGCGACGGGACGCGTTTATGGAACGGGATCGGACGGTCTTTTAATTTCGGCGATCAATCTCCAAGCTAACGAGGAAGTCCAAGTCGGACAGCGGCTCCAAGAGATTTTCTTGCAGTGGACAAAGGCTAGTACAGAGTCGTCCATTCTCTAAAAGGGCGATGAGCTTTCGACGGACCCGATGAGAACGATTGAGATGAGCTATCCGGATTGGGATCGGCGCAATGCTTGTCACGTCGGATGGAGCCATTCTGGGATTTCGCCGTCTGGTTTTTGTGGGTGTCGAGTACTCTCGATGTTTCTGCAATGTAACCGTTCGGTTTTCCCGAAATCGAGGCGATCTTTATTGACTCACCCACAATCGTCTTTGCTTAGCGAATGATGGCAACGGCCATCAAACAACTCTCGACTTGATATCCACTTGCAGCCTACGTTCTTAGTGGACGAGTGGAATTGTGAATTCGCACGACGGGTGCTTCGTCGGCCGGTTACCGTTCGTTTCATTCTAGATCGAATTCCGCGATGTGCCTTAGAAGTGAAACAGTGAGAAGTGGATGACGAATCTTTTTCATGAGGTAGCTCGTGAAAACCTATCTCTTTGATTGACCTGCTTTTGCCGGTTCGTGCCCCTTTGTGTATTGACGCTGGCAGAAGTTGACGGCGGTCATCAAAGTGCGATCTGTGCGTCAATCGGCAACATCACGGGCTCCATCTGATAGTCCGTTATTCTTCGTGCTCACATCCAGCAAGGGAGGTTCGGGCCGTCAACTCGTCAGGGCGATTTGGCTGAGGGATCGCGGAGTGTTTGGGGCCATGGAGCCTCAATAATCGACGCATTCACCCTGCCCGGCCGTCACCTGACGATATCCAACAACCTTCAGGTGACCAGTGATGTTGGTTCAGAGAATATCATTCTGCAATTCGCTGATCTCGGATAGCGATTCGGTATCGCTCGAAGCCGTATTGATGACCGCGAGGAGCCATTCCGTCGTGACCTGAATTTTCATCAGATGATTCCATGGAAGTGCAACACGGCATGGGGTTAGTCCCTGACGTGAAACGATTGGCTTGGAAGCTGGCGATTTTGGTATCGCGTGTCGCCGTGGTTGGGTTGTTTTGACTGGCTTCAAAATCAAAATAGGGTAGGTATCCTTATTAGCGTGTCTGCTTAGCGGGGGTAAGCGTGCCTCGGTTGTCCTATCTTGTGAGGTGACGATGAGGTAATATTGACGATGCTTACCCGTCGCGGCGAATTGATTCCCGTCCGTATTAATACGACAATTCATGTAGAGGCCAGGCGATGCAGGAAATCGATACGGCACCCCGCCTTCAAGATGCAACCTCCTATGATGTAGTGTTGCTGTTTGCCGCTCCACTGATGGGCGCCGCTGCCGGCGGTATGGGGTGGGGGATTCGAGGTCAGTACGGCCATGAATGGGGAGCAATGGTTCCCGGAGTCCTGGTCGGCTTTGTGCTGGTCTTTCTTTTTTCCCAACGACTATCGTCGCTAACTGCTGCCCGTGCGGTGGCGCTGACGGCGCTTGGCTTCTCGTTCGGCGGCACAATGACCTATGGTCAAACTGTCGGCTTGACCCACGACACTCCGTTAGTTGGTAATGACGCTGCTTATCAATGGGGAATGGTGGGGCTTTTTGTGAAGGGCGGACTTTGGATCGGATTCGGGGGTGCTTTCCTAGGCATTGGTCTGGGTGGCAAGCAATACCGTTGGAAGGAAATAGTAGCGATCTACGTTGCATTACTCTTCTTGATCTTTCTTGGCATCCAAGTGTTGAATCGTCCTTACGTGCCCGGGACGGATCGCGAGCTTGCGTGGTTCTTCTTTCCCGAGGTGACTACTGGCGATCGAGCGTTGCCGTGGATCTACTTTTCGGATCACTGGAAATGGGAGCCTGAGAATCTCAAGATGGATCCTCGACCGGAACTCTGGGGTGGGTTACTGGCGGCGTTTGTGGGTTTGGTGACCTATGTCAGATGTTTCAAAAAAGATCGACTCGCATTCAGGATGGCTCTGCTTGGAGTGCTTGCCGGAGGACTTGGATTCACGCTGGGCCAAACTCTTCAGGCAAAACACTCTTGGACACCGAATTGGCTGACCGAATTTGACGTTTTTCTCCATACAGCGTTACCTGCTATTTTTCCCGAAAAGTTTTTCAGTCTGATGGGCTGGAATTGGTGGAATATGATGGAGACGACGTTTGGTTTGGTGTTGGGATTTGTTCTTGGGTTGGGGCTTTGGTTCAATCGAAAGCATATTAGCGCCACAAACGCCAACGACGCTGTTGCGATGAATCCGTACGTGGAATGGGTTTCTATTATTATTTACGCGGTGTTGCTCTTCCTCTGGAGTGTGCCGCGCCACGACTCGGTTGAATTGTTAGGAGACTATCCGCTGGGCATGGGGCTCATTCCCTTGGTAGGCATTCTTAGCGGTCGGATTTGGCCCTACATGTTCTCACTTCCATTGGTTGCAGTCCCGATTGCCGGAATCACCTATAAAATAACGGACAAGGTTCACCCTTATACCGATCGATTCTTGCTGTTTATCTTTCCCTTGGCGGTGATGGCCGTTGTGGCTTTCGTCTTCGAAAGACGAGGACGCCAGGGGCAACGTGGTCTACCGTATGCTCGTTACGGTTTGATTCTCAGCGTTGTGGTCTACTTTTCGCTCAATTTCGTGTTCTTCGGTTATCCGTGGGCTACGTTACCAAATGGCGGACGACACACCAACAACTGGATATTCTTGCGTTGTTCTGAGTTGTTGATTTTTGGTGCGCTCTTGCTTCACCGCCGTGACCCGCCACTTGAAGTTGAAAACGAGTCAACGCAGAGTTCGCTGCGGGCGAATAGCTAGAAACGTATCGGGCACCTTTTCCGGGCCTGCTTTTATGGGCTGTGTCGGTGGGGATTGCCATCCGCATCAAAGTAATGCTGCTTCTCGTAACTGGAGAATCCTCGGATATACCGCCAGTTCTTAATCTCTTGCGTGTTTGATCGAGTTCGGTTGCCAAACCAGGCTTCGTTAAATCTCGCCGACTTGCGGTAGACCATTGCGTCAAAATACGACACCCAAGAATAGGCGGTAGCATACAATTGGTAATCGTCCGGACCGATTCGATCGTAGTACCAATTGGCCGTTTCAGGTGCGTCGCTATTGCGAGTCAAGTATTCCGTTGGTTGCGTGTAAGCCTTGTCTATTTCATTGAGTGACGTTGGGAACTCGCCGTTTTCATCGTGGAATCGCTCGAGCAAAAGTTGAAGATCGGTTGATTCCTTGATGACCTTTGCAGCCCATCCTTCGTCAACACTCTGACGCGTCATGAAGTTAATGCCGGCGAAAATCATGCCAGCAAGGATTACTGCCGTGACAAAAATGACGACGATCGATTTTCGGATATCCATTTTTGTTTCTTGTGGCGTTTGTTGACGCGATTTCTTGATGCTGAGTATCAGAGTGATTGCTCCCCCAAGGATGCTCGCACTGCCGACGCCGTACATGAGCAATCGCCTGGCTCCAATGACATTCGAAATTGCTGTTGTCGTCGGCTCGGTGGGAAGCCGGGCTGTCTACGCAACGAGCCCCGAAAACTCAGTTGCAAAGCAAGCCAAACCAACAACGAGAAGTAGAATTCCGAGTCCTTTCACCACGTGGCCTTTGAGTTCAAGAAGATTGAATGGACTGTCAGTTTATGTGATCTCGTCAATTTGGTGTGAATGCCTCGACTTAAAAAGTCGTGACTTGTTTTTTCTTCCGTTCAGGGACTTAGTGATTTATCGCATCGATGGATCTGACACTCCCCTAATGAGCCGATTGGTACGGAAAGGAAGCCCGTTAAATACCTGTTTAGTTGATGAGGTCGTCTTGCTTGTTTCAGGCGTGGTGCTCTGGGTGTAAGCGGAAGGTGGATCAAAGCGTTGGACTAAGATGTGATTGATGGTGGGTGCAATTGGCTTGTTGGACGTTGCGCAAGTGGAGGATAAATAAGGGCAGAGCGTGTACTCCAATTCAAGAAATAGTCAAGAAGGAGCGATCGAGGAATACACCCCGTGATCACTTCGACAGCTTTCGACGCCGCATCAGATCCCGACCCGCGATCTTCCGTAATCTTCGTGACTCATCGAGGCGCTAAGAAATAGTCCGGATTCGGATTGTCTGTGGCTGAGTCACGGTGGATAATTGATTTTGCGCCGTAGCGACCGATCCGCCCTCAAACCCAACAGCACATTCAAACATGCATACGACTCACATCATCATTGTGTCAATGGTTGTCTTTGCGGCACCCGCCGTCATGGATGCTAACGACAAAGTTGTTTCTTTTGTAGACGGTTATGTTCATCCCAAAACCGAACGTTTTACGGACTTCACCTTCGTAAGTCCATTGCCTGCTTCCTTTGTTGACGCCTATCCAAAAAGAAAAGAAATGGGAAACCAGTACCTGGATTTTCTGGGACTGATTGCCATTGTCGGCGAAACCAAACAGCAGAGAGCCGATATGAGGCGGATCGCTCATGTGTTAATGGGTCTGATTGACAATGATCAGAACGGCTTGCCGGATGATGAACAGTTATGGAACAAATGGAAAGAAAAGGTCAACAACAACAATCGTTTAGTGCTTTACGTTACCGAGCAAAAGGCGAAGTATAAGTCATTCGACGGCGAACATCCCAGCGTCTATCACCAGGGGTGGAGCTCTTTTCGGGATGGTGAAAAATTACAACTCAGTAACATTCAGGAGGAATTGTTTCATTTCCTTCAAAGACATTTGTGGGAAATTGAATACCCGAAAGCATTCGCACTTGATGCAAATCCGCGCAGCATTGCTCATCATGCGGCTCTGAAAGCTGTCACAAAGAAGCATTACGTCTATGACGATGACTGTGTTTCACACAGCGGCTGTCTGGTTCCCGAATTCTTCTTTTGTGCAATGACCGATGTGATGGACGGTTGGCAGGGTGACGGTTTTGATGCGCCTGGAAAGGAAGAATGGAGATTGAAAGGGAATCGTAATGCGATCCGCAAGAATTTTCCAGACATGATGGAAATGGTTTTGACAATGCAGAATCAAGGAAAGCTTCCGAAGAGATGGCCGAGTTTCTTTTTACACAAGGACCGCGGAACGGGCCGTCGATCTACAGACAACAATTAGCGGCCGTTGTGCGCCGTAGAAAAGTGCCGTGGTGTTCTGTAGGGGATGGTGCTATCAGGCCTTGGATGGGCGCAGGCCAGGTAAGCAATGGGTTGTTGGAGGTTGTCTCAAAGGTAAGGTTTCTGCGCCGTGCAGATCCGTTTTCGAAAGAAGGCAAAATAAGCCCAGGAGGGCGAGGGGATGACATTGGTTTTAATGCATCCTTTGCGGCAATAGCAGATCCCGAAGCATCGTCGCGAATCGTCTAGGCACTGCTTGACCAGAGCATTCCTCTGTATCCTGAGGTGCGTTGGCGGAATCTACCTCGTCATCGAGACCAACTTGACACCGGCGAATGGTTGGGCAGAAACGGCGCAATCCTCTACATAACAAGAAGTTGTTTAACTTCCTGCTGCCCGATATTCTCGTTGAAATACTCGTAAACCCCGGCCGCCGCCAGGAGCGGCGACGAAGGGGTGTCGGGCATGGTTGGCCGGCTTTCCCAGGGCCAATCTGCAGATGCGATGTTTGTCTATCAGACGAGGTTGGCCCGTCGGTCCGAATTCGTTTAGACTAGGGGGCAAACTTGCCCAGGTTCAAAAGGAAAGGGGCCAACTTGCCGCGACGACGTGGTATTCGCGTATTTGATTCGGTGAATCGGCGGACAGCTCTTTCGATTGGTGGAGCCGGTGCGTTCTCGCTTGCGTTTTCACCTTCGTCATTGGCCATCGCAGGAAAAACCGCCCCCTCATCTCCTGCGAAATCGATTATTTTTCTCGCACTCTATGGCGGGCCACCTCATCAGGACACTTTCGATCTGAAACCAAATGCTCCCGTTGAGGTTCGCGGTGAATTTAAACCGATCTCGACCACGGTTCCGGGATTTCAGGTTTGTGAGTATTTACCGAAACTCGCAAAGCTTGCTCATCTGTATACGACGCTGCGATCGGTCACGCACGAAGACAATGGTCATGAATCCGCGTTCTATTCTCTAATGACCGGTCGGCCACATCCACAACCCAATACCGTTGTGCGTCCGGATCCAACTGACCATCCGGCCTATGGTCCGTTGATCAATTTTGTTCGAAAGGAAACGCCGCCCGTACCAGGTTTCGTTCTTGTCGGTGGCAAGACATCGACCGGGATTGGACAAAACGAAGGGTTTCTTGGAGCTGGTTGGGCACCCTATCTGGTCAAGCAGGACGCCAATGAACCCGGGTTTCGAGTTGACGATTGGTCACCCTCGAAAGACATCTCGGCCGATCGGTTCGTACGACGACGCAAACTGTTGGAACGTCTCAATGTGTCGACTCCGGTCGATGTTCTTGATGATCAGGCATTCGGGACCCACCAGGAACGGGCCTTTGAAATACTCGCCACCTCTTCCATGCGAAATGCTTTTTCCATTGGAGAGGAATCACCAACAACTCGCGCCGCGTACGGAGACCATCCCTTCGGGCAAAACTTGCTACTGGCACGTCGTCTTGTGGAAGCCGGTGTGCCGATTGTACAAGTGAATTGGCGAAACCGGGGTGACGGCGGTTTCGATACACACAGTAACAATTTCAATATGTGCAAAGGCTATCTATTGCCAAAGCTGGACGGTTGTCTGTCCGCGCTGTTAATCGATTTAGAACAGCGGGGTCTGCTCGACGAGACGTTGGTGGTGGCTGCGGGTGAGTTCGGACGTACACCAAAAATCAACCGCGACGGTGGACGCGATCACTGGGCCGGTGTCAACTCGATGATTATGGCTGGCGGCGGCATCAAACGTGGCAACGTTTTTGGGTCATCGGATCGGACCGGTGCTTTTCCGCATAGCAAACCGGTGGGACCGTGGGATGTCCAGGCAACAATTTTGCATTGCTTCGGCATTAATCCGGCAAGTCAAGTCAAGGATCCACTCGGCCGTCCCATCCCGATCTCGACGGGCAAGGTCATTACGGACGTACTGTCATGAAAGAGTTGGGGTGGGAGCCGCTCCAAGGTGAGTTACTCATGGATCGTCATTCAAGCACTGAAGTAACACGCACGCGTACCCATGTCCAGGATGGTAGCACGCTGGTTTTGGTTCCGGGGGGTGATTTTAGCATGGGAAGCCTGGACTATTCTAATGAGCGCCCACCCCATCAAGTGCAACTGAGCCCTTTTTGGATCAGCCAGACTGTGATTACCAATCGTATGTATGGCCGGTTTCGGGCCGAGACCGGTCATCGTCAGGCGGATTTTTCGAACGAAGAACTCTACAATGGCGACCACCAACCGATCGTTGGCGTTGACTATACCGATGCGGTTGCCTATTGCCAGTGGGCCGGTGGTCGGCTACCGACCGAGGCGGAGTGGGAATTCGCCGCTCGAGGAACAGACGGGCGGACCTATCCTTGGGGAAATGAACAGCCGGATCGCACACGCGCCGTTTACGGACTTGTGTATGGTAAGGGTGGCAAAGCGGCTTCCGTCGGTTCGCATCCGGGCGATGTGAGCCCATTCGGGTTGTTGGACATGGCTGGAAATGTCTTGGAGTGGTGTTCCGATTGGGGCGCGGACTACAAAGTAGGGTCTGGAAAACCACAAGCAAATCCTGGGGGCGCCGCGCAAGGGACAAATCGAATCATGCGCGGCGGTTGTTGGGTCTACCAAGCGGAGTCGCTTCGAACAACCACCAGGTTTTTCAGTGTCCCCCACCAAAAGGTGAGCTTCGCCGGATTTCGAATGGTGGTTGATGCTCTCGAGTCGGAGATAGCGGAATTCGGCAAAAGGCAACGTGTTGATTCGGAGTAAGGTGTACGAGGCAAAGCTCGTTAATCCTCACCGCCTTCGAATATGTCGAAAAACGACCCTGTTCGGAAATTCCCTTCGGCAAGCGGTTCACCTCGCCGAATTCAGGCGACGTTGGCCTGTCTTGCATGGGCGATACGCGGCTTCTACAAGCGTCTTCATCACATCAAGAATGACTAATTAGTCGAAGATGAAGTGTTGATGTTTCGGAAATCGATCGAATTGCGTCCGCAGCCATTCGGGCAAAGTTGTACCATTTTATCAGTAAGGGCGAGCGACTTTTCGAGAGGCTAGGACAGCCCTTAATACTCTCCACTCTCGGTAAAGCGGGTGGGCGTTGTGGAAATTTTGTTCCACAACCGATCTTATCAACGCCCACGCGATTACCCAGTAAATCAGAGATCGGTACACCGATCATTGTCGTGTCGATCTTAGCTCGAGCGATAATGTGTTCCGGACGTTACCAAGTCCAATCGGTATGGAGGACTTCGGCTTTCGTCAGAAAGTAAGGCAAATGTGAGCTGGATTTATTCTGCTATGCCGATGAATAAAAGAGGGACAAGTGATCGGTTAAGCCGCTGGGACGGTGGTTTGCACATGTTATCTTTTCAATGGTATCGTTGACGATGTCCTTCGCCGCGAAGGGTTCAAAATAATTTACTTTGTTTTGGTCTTTCGTTTCGACTGGGCACCGGGAGCAAACGATTAGTGGGGTTCGAGATTTCCTGTGCCTGGCTTGCCAAAGTTAGCCGAAATCAACAAGCTGAACCTCGAGCTAGCCATCGGTGGCCGTTTTGGCGTACACTTGGGTCCTGAAAGCGAAAATGTGCTCCTGGGAAATAGAAATCTGGGGAATCCATTGTCTGACACTTTGCTAGGTTGCAGGCTGCTTTTGCTGTTCACTCTCGGGGCTTGGGTCGTACCGAGCCTGTGCGACGAAAATCTTGCCAGTGAAATACCATCCCAAGCAGAGGCAACGGATTTCAAGGAGGGATCGTTTCGTGTGGGCGTCAAGCTTACACCGCCCTTTGTGATGCGCGACGAGAATTCTGACGAATTGATTGGGTTCTCCATCGACATCATTCATGAGGTCCTGGCCGACTTAAAACTGCTGGATGAAGTTGAGTACGTCGTTCACGATAGCATTCATGAGCATCTCGATGCGGTTGCTCGAGGCGATGTTGAGCTCGGGATCGCTGCCACATCGGTCACGAGCCAACGTGAACGACAACTAGATTTCTCAATGCCGATGTTTAACGGTGGATTGGGCGTTGTGACGCGGCGTCAGAGCGGCTTTATACCGGCACTGGAAGCGTTTTTTTCCCGGGAACTCGTCAGCGTTGCATTGCTCATGGTGTGCTTTCTCCTCGTGTGTGCAAATTTAGTGTGGTGGACAGAGCGTGGCGAGGAAAATTCGTTTAACGACCGTTGGTACGTTGGTGTCGGCCAAGCACTCATGGAAGTCGTTACCATGGCGTCGGTGGGCTACGGTGATTTTGTGCCCCGTAAAATCTTAAGTCGTCTGCTGAGTATCTTGGTGATCCTCGTTGGCGTCGTCTTGTTCGGGTCTGCGGTGGGGGCCTTCACGTCGGCGCTGACGGTGAAAAAAATTCGTTCAGACATTCGTGCGATTGGAGATTTCGATGGAGAAACTGTGGCCGTGGTGTCTGATTCGATTGGGAAACAGCAGATGGCATCTCGTCACGTCAATCTTTTGGAATGCGCTGATCTTGACGGAGCTTTCGCGGCGGTAAAAGATGGGCGGGCCAGTGGATTCGTTCACGATTTTTCCATCTTGCGCTACCATCTGAGCCGACGCGATAAGTCGTTGGTTTTGGGGGAATTCACATTCGCGGGTCATGGCTATGCCATCGCATTTCCATCGAAGAGTCGGTACCGAAAGAAAGTGAACGTTGCACTGCTCGAAATGATGGAGGAGAATCCGTCGCGATACGCTCGCATCAAAAAGTGGTGGTTTAATTAGTGGACGATGCGATCAACGGGCACGCGAGCCATTTTTGCGCAATTTGAGCCGGCTGGCTACTTCGTTCGCTTCCCTTTCTGGCGTGTTGACGCCGTGGACCCAATCACTTCAACAGGGAAGCGGCAGCCTAGCCTCGAAACTCGTTTTCCAGAAGCCTTGAGAAGCGTAGATACAGCCTTCGAAGAACGGAAGTCCCTGAACGACAGTTCTCGACTCTTAGCAGAGCGTTCGTAAATGCTGGAAAGGCAATTGAGAATTATGAGCTCAAGGCGGACATCGAGCTTGCCCCACTTGCAGCCGACGCCAAAGCTCATGATGACGTGCTTAATTCATCGGGTGCACCATGAGGTTTGCAAGCAGTGCGAGGTGATGGATTTCGTCCAGCCAACATCCATGAAGACGATGCAGGACAGAATGATGCCAAAGATATGCATCCTGGGATGGGTTGTTGTGGTTCTTCTAACGCAAAATTTTGTCGGTCAGCTACAGGCAGCGGAACGACCGGCGAAACCCAACATTATTATCATGATGGTCGACGACATGGGGATCGGAGACACCAGCGCCTATCTCGGGGTTCGCCTCACTCCTGGGGCACCTCCAATTGAAAGGACCTTGCAGACGCCGAATCTTGAACGCTTTGCCCGCTCGGCGATGTTATTTACCGACGGTTATGCGCCCGCTTCCATGTGCAGTGCGACAAGATATTCTCTGTTGACCGGTCGATATGCTCATCGATCCTACCTGAAATATCAAGGCTGGCTGCCCCACGGTCCGAATACGCCGATGATCCAGCGAGACTTGACGACGCTACCCGAAATGCTGCAGGCAAACGGTTACCAAACGGCTGGTATCGGAAAATACCATGTGGGCATGTTATTTGACGATGGCGAAGGTCAACCGGCCGACGATTTTTACTTTCGCGATGTGGACTTTACCAAGCCGCTGCTCGACGGGCCAACTCACCACGGCTTCGACGAATACTTCGGGGTCCCGGGAAATACCGAAGATTCGCTCGATACTGAGCCGCGTGTCTTGATCCGGAATGATCGCTTCACCTTTACGGACCGCAGCCGGATGAAGAGGATTGGTATGGAAAAACGTGAGCGGCGCATCCTTGCTGCACCCGATTGGGATCTGCGAAACCTGGGTCCCTTGTACCTTCGTGAAGCCGAGCTTTTTTTGGATCGTCAGTCTACGAAAGTTGAAGAACCATTTTTTCTCTACTACGCGCCGAATGCGAATCACTTTCAACGGAATCCTCATGGAGATTATGCGGTTCCGGACCAAATCGCCGGAACACCAATCAAAGGCCAGAGTGTTTACTCCGACAAATCGGACGCTGGCGATCGCGAAGATATGGTCCTGGAGAACGATGGGGTGTTGGGGAGGCTTTTGCAGAAGCTGGAATCGACTGACGATCCCCGCTGGCCTGGGCACAAACTGATCGAGAACACGCTTGTCATTTTTACCAGTGACAACGGGCCTAACAAGGGTGACAACCTCGGCCGCAATCAGGAGAGCGGCGGCCTACGCGGCAAAAAGGCGAAACTCTGGGAGGGCGGCATCCGGGTCCCATTTATTGTTGCATGGCCAGCAGTTCTCGATGGTGGAAAACAAAATCGATCCATCGTGACCTTGACCGACATCTATGCGACACTCGCTCACATCGTCTCCCATTCCCTTGCCCCCGATGAAGCTCAGGACAGCCGCGATGTTTTCGCCTATTGGAAAGAAACTCCTCCAACACCAGACACCCGCCCGCGTGTCTTCTTCTGCCATCTGGGGCCACCTTATCTCAATGACGCCCTGGCGATTCGACAGGGGCCCTATAAGCTCATCGTCGATGGTGGTCTCGTCATGCCGTGGGCACCATGGTCATCACAGGGAGCACGCGGCGCTTCCCGTCCGATGTTGCTCCATAACCTGGAGGAAAACCTTTATGAAGACGGCGACTCGTTTAATAATTCATCGAACGACGTTGCCGTTCAAATGGCGAAAACACTCCTGGAAATTCACAACCGTGGTCACGCCAGAGAATTAAATTTACCATCGGTTCCAGAATTGTTTCTGGACCCTGGCTGGCATAACCTGCGTAACGACGTCACCGGCCATATCGGATTTGAATTCCGGCTGCGAGATGGAAGTGGATCGAAACAGGTCACCCATCTCGGCATTTGGGACGATCATGACGCTGATCGGCCTATCCGAGCCGCGCGCAATATTCCACGCGACCACGACAATGATCGACCTTCCAGATTCAGGACTCAGGACAAGCGCCGGCAGGTCAAAGCCCCGCACGTCCTGCGATTGATGCGACTGGAAGCGAACGAACCCATCGAAATCGCCCGAATCAAGATCGCCGCGGGACAGGCTGGCCAGTTGCACAATTCATTCCGATATTTCCCTTTGAAAAAAACGATTAGGATCAGGAAGAACACGAATTATGTGCTGCTAATGTCAACAAGAGCAGGCGATGGCGATCCCTTTCATGATCCAGTGGCGTTCGATGGCCTACCGCCGCTCGTTCATCCCGACGTTCAGGTCCGGCGAAGCGTCCTCGTCCGTCCTGAAAGCCCACGCAACATGACCAGCATTCCGGCCTTCGAGGACCTGGATGAGTCCTTCTCCCGCCATCGCGCGCCGGTCGGTCCGACGCTTCGTTTTGGCCCCTGCGATTAAAGGACATGAGAGCAGGTTTTGTCCCAGCCTAGGTCGGCTAGGTTCGATGCTATTCTCGTTGAGTGCTCGGCTGGCGAGAGGTTGTGACTGGCTGTGTTCGGGGCGGCTGTTGCCTCCGTAGTGATCCCGGCACCGGGTGGGATTTCGGATCGAATTTTTCCACTTGCTTTCGAAGTGTGTCGATGACGTGGTTCTAAAATCGCTTAACCAGGAATGCTTTTGCACCTGCTTAATGGAGATGCGGTAACCTCAGTAGGTGCGACGTTCTGCTGGCATCGCTGCGCATCATGCCTAACGTGGTCAGAACGGGAGCAAACGAGAAGCCGGCTCGTCAATCGCGTCTGTGACGTGATTCGACTTCTATGGCTATCGGAAGTGGATCAGGCAATCTCGAATGTATGCCTGGCTTGTGGGAGGAACGGCTCCTGTCCCCTTTCTTGGCCGCCACTAACCCGCGCCAATCGAAACGTGGCGCGTTACAATCGTCGCCAAGCGTATTGATAGCCATCATCGGACCAATCGACCGCACTAATAGGGAGTCGTCGCAATGCTTCGCTCAAGCTTTTCTTACAAACGACGTTCTCGATACCTTTTCTTGGGTACGCTGACCCTGTTGTGGGTGGTCGCTGCCATCGGCTTCGCAGCATCGGTTTCCGCCGAGCTGCAGGCCGGCGCGGCCAAAGCCGATATCACGTTTCCCGGCGAGCCCTTCAACGATCGGCTGCATGCTCGCGCCTTGGTGCTCAAGAACGACGCGACCGCGATTGTGGTGATTTCGCTCGACGTCGTTTCGCTGGGGGAGATCGGCTACATCGGTAACGATTTTGAGGCCAGCGTCCGCTCGCAAATTCAAAGGGAGCTTGGGATTCCCGTAGCCAATATCATCATTAACACGAGCCACTGTCACGGCAAACCGGCCAAGGACTCGGATCAGCGCACTTTGCGGGCGGTGCGGGAGGCGGCGAGAAAACTCCAGCCTGTGAAGATTGGAATTGGGACCGGGCATGAAGATCGAATTCAACAGAATCGTCGCCTTATTCTTGAAAATGGGAAAGAAATTGACGAACGCCGCGCCTATTCGCTTCCGCCCGACGAACAGGTGGTCGACGTCGGTCCCATCGATCCAGAAATCGGAGTGGTTCGCGTTGATGACCTAGAGGGTGTCCCAGTTGCCGTGATCTATAACTTTGCGATGCATCCCATCATGGGAACACCCAATGGATGGAATACGGCCGACGTCACGGGGTTCTCTTCTTCCGTTATCGAAAATAACCTGGGAAACGGCGCTGTCGCGCTTTTTTTGCAGGGGTGCGGTGGTGACATCAACCCAGCTGACTACAAAAATATTGATGCTCCCCGCCACGCCGAACCGGCGGGCAATATCCTTGGATTGAGCACGTTGAAGGCGATTCGTCGAATTGAAACCCGAGCGGACGATCGCCTGGTCGTGGTCAACGAGGTGATCGAGTTGCCCCGTGCTAATCTCGCGGAACGGATCCAACAAATGGAGTCTGAGCGGCAGCGTTTGCTCAACTCAATCAGCGGCACGACGCTCAACCTTCGCACGTTTCTCGATCTAACCATTCGGCACAGGCTCTCGCCCGATTACCCGTCGAATTTCAAGTATCGTTACCTGGCTGACGAAAAGATCAATAACAACGATCAGGCTTTGCACGACTCGTTGAATCGTCGCCTGCTGAAGCAGTACGCCCGGAACATCTACACCATGGAGCATCTTTCGCGACTTAACACGAATTTGCAATTGCTGAAACAGCATCAGCGACGCAACCTGGCGGCGAAAAAACGTACGATCGACGCCGAAGTGACAGCGATTCGACTGGGCGACATGGCGATGGTGACATTTCCCGGCGAAGCGACCGTACGTATTGGATTGAGTATCAAGCAGAAATCACCTCATGAACGGACGTTTATCGCGGCTTACACCAATGGCTATCTTTATTACGCTCCAACAGATCAGCAGCTGCGCAACAATGTGGGCGGCGCGCAAGAGGACAGCGATTGCCTGTTGGCGCCGGGTTGGCAGGAAATCTACGAGGCCAAGGCGCTACAGATGCTCAAGCAACTGGACGTTAAATAAATTGTCAGCCCCTGAGTCTTTCAGGTGGATTAAAGCATGACGGTCGATTTCGAATTGCGAAAAAATAACTGCAATGTGGCAGCGATCGGCATCTCGATGCCAGATTACTTGTAAAGGTTTGATAATGCAGAGCGTCCTGGTTCGGGTGCTGGCTGCAGATGAGTCTCTGAAGGAACAGCCTCGCCTAAGGTCAAGCAATGATCTGCTTGAGACGTGGGGTGACTTGCAGGTCGCTTCTAACGGGTACCCACAGGCCGTCGCTTGCCCGCGTCCTCGATCAGGGCGTGCTCGAAAAAAGATTTTGCCGAAGCGAAAGGTGAACAGTGAAAGAAAGGTAGCTACCGACCTGTTGACACGCGTTTCATTCGAATTTGTTTACCGCCATCGGCATCATGCAGCTGTGTGATGCCAGCAAAGTGTGCCACGACGATCTGATCCGAGTATTTTTGCGTGGACTCTAATTTCAGGGGAATTGACTCTGCATTTCCACTCGCTCCCATCTGAGATGTGGTGAACGATGGAAGTCGAACTCGATGTGCAGGAGCTCGAAGAAGTATTGGACCCACTTTTAGTCCTGTTGCACCTACTTGTTCGTTAGATATCGTACAGCGACGATGGATCACAAAAGTACAAAACTTCCTGCAAGCATTTGCGAGCAGGAATCGTTTCCACCGCAGGATTGCCACGCGAGCAGGTGATCGTCAACCGCTCCACGCAGCGATCCTTGCCGTTACCCGGTTAATAAGGAATGGGAAAGCGGCCCGAGCTTCATTTTCAGAGTCAGGGTGGGCCGCCTTCAACTGTAAAAATCAATCGTCTTCGCGGATGCTGACCTTAACTTTCTCAACGTGGCCGTTGAATGCTGAAGACTCACGATCTTCGAAAAGCTCGTAGACAACTTGAGTTGCGTCATCAACGCCGACATCAGCCGTTTCATCGGCAGAAAAGACGGCTGGCTGTGTTTTTTCGACACGGCCCTCGGCCACTTTCTCACCGTTGACAAACAGCTTGGCGATGCCACCCTTCCCTGTGCCGCCACCATCGTAGTCGAAGGTCAACTGAATGTTGGCCTTGCCCGAAGCAATGGGGGTGGGGGACTCAATGGTGTACTCATCAAGACCGAACCAATTGTAGCGGTAGGCTGGTTTACCTTCATTCATGTAGAGGGCCCAACCACCGAACTTTCCACCTTGGCAGAGAATAATTCCGCTCGCATTGTCATTGAGTGACACGTCAGCTTCGATGGTCTTCGACGTGTTTTTGACGTTTAGGAAGGTGTTCTCAAGAATCCCCTCCATGCCATGCGACAGCGTCAGGGATTTTCGATCTCCCATCAGATCAGGTCGGCCTGCAATCTTGGCGTTGAAACGTTCGTAGAGTCGATCATCAATGGGAAAAACATTGTTGGCTACCGCTTCTTTGACGAATAGCTTACGAAGATCCTTGAGTTTGTCCGGATGTTTTTTGGCAAGATCCTGGGTCAAACTGAAATCTTCGTTGACGTTATAGAGCTCCCAGATATCTTCTTGGAGGCTACGTAGCGGGACACCCTGCCATGGAACTTGATGAACCGTACGGGCGAGCCAACCATCATGATAGATACCGCGATTTCCAAACATCTCGAAATACTGTGTGACATGTTGGCCCTCTGCATCCGAGTCTTTTGCAGCATACAGCATGCTGACACCATCAAGGGGTTTTTGCTGGACCCCATTGATTACTTTTGTCGGTGGAATTTTGGCTGCTTCCAAAACAGTGGCCGCAACATCGTTGGCGTGATGCCACTGCTCGCGAATTTCTCCTTTGGCTTTGAACCCAGCTGGCCAGTGCATCACCATGCCATTGCGTGTGCCACCAAAATCGGCCGCCATTTGCTTTGTCCATTTAAAAGGCGCATCGGTCGCTACTGCCCAGCCACAAGCCATATGCGGAAAGGAATCAGGGCCTCCCCATTCATCACCCCGCTCCAACATGCTTTCGATAGATTCGACACCGAAAATACCGTTGAGATGGACAAGCTCATTGAACGTTCCTTCCAGCCCGCCTTCCGCGCTGGAACCGTTGTCGCCCATGATGTAGATGAACAGGGTGTTATCGAGTTCACCGATACCTTCAATGGCATCAACAAGACGACCTATCTCAACATCGGTGTGCTCAGCGAATCCCGCAAAAGTTTCCATCTGCAAGGCGAATAAATCTTTTTCAGCCTGGCTTAGTGTTTCCCAATCCTTGATGTCTTCAGGCATATCGGCCAATTGGGTATTCGCAGGGACGATGCCGGCAGCTATTTGCCGTTTCAGCGTTTCCTCTCGAAGTGCTTGCCAGCCTTGGTCAAACTTGCCTTTGTATTTTTCGATCCACTCTTTTGGAGCGTGGTGCGGAGCGTGCGTCGCTCCCGTTGCAAAATAAATGAAAAACGGCTTGTCAGGTGTCATGGCCTGCTGGAATTCAACCCACCGGATAGCATTGTTCGTCATATCGGTGGTGAAATGGTAGTTTTCCTGACTTTCCTTCGGTACTCGTGTCACGCCATCAAAAATGACAGGTTCCCATTGGTTGGTTTCGCCCCCAATGAAGCCATAGAACTTGTCGAAACCCGATTGTGTTGGCCAGCGAAAAAATGGCCCGGACACAGATACCTCCCAGGTGGGTGTCTCGTGCCATTTCCCAAAAGCGGCAGTGCTGTACCCGTTGTAACGAAGTGTCTCCGCAAAGTATTTGGCGTCATTGGGTCTCATTCCAAGGTTGCCAGGAAATCCCGTTGCGATTTCCATCACCGAACCAACGTTGACATTATGGTGATTGCGCCCGGATAGCAAGGCTGCTCGCGTGGGCGAACACAGTGCGGTGGTATGGAAGCGATTGAATCGCAGGCCATTTTTTGCCAACCGATCAAACGTGGGAGTTTCGATAGCTCCCCCAAATGGGGCAGTTGCGCCGAAGCCAATGTCATCGAGTAAAACCACGACGACGTTTGGTGCGCCTTCAGGCGCTTTGACTTCAAAAGAAGGTGGGGGTGTTGCCTTCCGGGCATCCATCTCTTTAACGGCAGCAGATACAGGATTAGGGATGGGCAAAACCGAACGGTCAAAGGATTCTGCTTCGAGATTTTTGCTGATGGAAAGGAAGGTTAACATCAGCACTGCAGAACGCAGACATATGATTGACGAATCGCCCCAAAGCATCATGATTTCTCCTGAAAGTCAGTAAACACAGTTTGCATGTTGTCATTGGCAACCTGAGATCAGGTTGAAGGTCGGTGAGTATAGCCAGTCAACCCCATTAGGCAATCGGGTGTCGACGCATTCAAGTCTGCGTCTCCCGAGAACGAAGTAGCAAGAAACGTGATGCCTAGCTCGCGTTTAGGATGAATGCTGTTGGCGACGGATGTTCGTGATGATCCGAAATAAACGGCGGTAATCCCCTGGTTGCGAAAAACTGGAGTAGTACGCCATCACCCCTGCTTGCTTATCCCCGAGCGAAGAACAACCAATCGGTGTGTTCTTGATCGGTGTGTTGGTGGGCATAGGTGACTGACTCGACTCGGACGTGTTGGAAGACGGAATGAAGTGCATCGACAAAAGAGGAACTTTCGGCGTACGACCAAACCGCCAAAATGCCTTTCTCAGCTAGATGCTTTTTTGCCGCAGATAAACCAGGCATGCTGTAGAAAGATTCATTTCCCTCACCCAGATGCTCCTCGGGAGAATGATCGACGTCGATTAAGATCAGATCGAGGAGCTGGTCGGCTGGGCCGGCCAATCGCTGAAAGATATCTCCCTGGGTGATGGCAAGCCGGCTTTCATCCTTAAGGCGACTTGAAAGTGGCATGAGATCGCGTGCAAGCCAATCGATGACCTGCGGTAGCAGCTCGACAACTTCGGCTTTTGCCACGCGATCCGACGCAAGAGCTTCGCCCGCGGTGTAGCCCAGACCAAGTCCGCCGACCAAAACGTTGAGATCCTTGCCGGAATGCATCTCCAAGGCGGTTTGGGCCAAGGCACGCTCGGACGCGGAGTACAAGCTACTCATCAGAAATTCGTGATTGAGCGTTACCTCCGTAACGATCGTGCCGGGTTCTGAAAGCAATTCCCGGCGGCGTAGGCATAACAGGCCAAGCGGGCTCATTTCGTGGGCAAGAATCTCTAGGTTCAAGGGCGACATGCAAAAGTTCTTTCTACCAACGATGGTATTGGTTGGGAGGGTGGAAATCGCCACAAGGGTTATCGCCCGGCCGAAAAACAACACCGCTCGCTAAGTTGGCGCGGTTCACCCGCGCGGTGGTATCGATAATACTCTACTGGAAATTATCATGGAGGTCATCGCCGAGTCGTTCGTGGTCGTATTTCATCGCCGTGCATCGCGGCTTCGATCGCATCTAAGATTGATGGGGATCTGGGCCAACGACAAAGGTTTCCGGCATGCAAGTTCCGAATTCGAGGCCTGTGGGTTGACGGTTTGTCCTCCATCGAGCTCAATGCTGCCATCACGATTTCAGGTGGGGAGATGGCGCATGGCGTACCGCCAGGGATGACGAGTGCTTGTTGAATAACGTGAAGAATTCCCTCCTCAGCCCACCCTTCAATGGTTTGTGCGTCATGTGCGATGGTTTGCGCAGTGGGCATCAATCAACGATTGACCCGTACTCCATCGATCAGTACCGTACCGACGCCACGCTATCCTTACCCGCACCTGGCCACCTTGAGCACTGAGGTGGACAAGCGACCTCGGTTCCTCGTGTCGGTTCGTTTCAGAGCTTGGAAGGAACGACAAAACCCGTGTGCTTGAATGGCATCATTCAAATGAGGATTGGGAATGGGAATCGGATCAATTTGGTTAAGCCGGTGCGCCCCATCGATGGCGTTTGCAGCACTCATTCGCCAGCTCCTCGATTGATGACTTGCGGGGTGCGATGTTCGGTTTAAGCCACTGGCAATTGGCCCCATGTTGGAATTTTAACGGTTGGATGGTGACGCATTCAGTTGAGATGTGTAAATTGACGGATTCCAGATTCGGTCGATGGCCCGCGCGTGGACAGATTCTCGAAGTCGACATCGCCCGGAAATGGGATGGTCATTCGCACGCATCTGAATCCGAAGATGTGGATGTTTTATTAGTGAATCACCAAGGGCCGTACCTCGTATGTGACCTCTGTGAAAGAATTGGAACGCAGAACTCCGCTCGTCTTCCTGTCTGGTCTTGGATTGCTTTTCAATGTCGTCTAACTCGAAAATCCGACCCGTGCATATCTTCGAGTCCTGGCGACCCGTTGTTTCAGGTTACACCTCGCGCAGTTGGGATTTGATTAACGCACAAATTCGAAACCGCAGTCTTGAGCCAAGGGTCATCGTGACGTCGCGGCAATTTACTAACGGAGAAGATCGCTTAGACGTTCCCACCCAACTCGAGGATCGTTGTCGTCTTTGCGCTCCCTCGAGTCGTGAGCGTTGGATACGCACGATCCGACGGTATAGTTTGGACGGACGAGCTTTGGAGCGAAGTATTGACGCGGTGATTGACGACTGGAGGGTGGACTTGATTCATGTTCACTGGTCATCGGTCATTGGTCGAGTCGCGGCGCGGATCGCCAAACGGCGTGGGATCCCGTTGGTTTCCGAGGTTCGATTTGACCTCGCTGCTGCTGTTAACAGTCAGACATTCCGGCAACGCTTAACGTGGCTAGAGCCGAATTTGCGAGTTTTTTTTGAGTCGCATTTGGCTGATTCCCAGGCAATCATTGCCGCTGGTCCTTCGCTCGCTCATCATTTGAAAAGTTGTTTTCCGGAGCTTGATGATCGGATTTGGTCGGTAAGCAATCGGGTTGTCGATGGTCATTTTGGATGGGGACCTCGTGACGAAATCCAGAGAAAGGCGTTGGGGCTCCAGGGGCGTATTGTCGTCGGCACCACGAGCAAGATGCTGTATTACGAAGGACTCGAGATGCTCATGCGGGCAATGGCTCAAGCTCGCAAAAAAGTTCCGGCGTTACATCTCTTGCTGGTTGGTGATGGACCCGAGGCGAATGATTTGCGTCGCATTGCCCGCTCGCTTGAATTACCAGTCACCTTTACCGAAAGTGTGCCCGCCTCAGATGTGCCCGCACTTTTGCGACAGATTAATCTATTTGTGATTCCGAGGCGGGATAGCTCAGTAACCCGTCACGCAGGTCCGCTCAAACTGGTCGAAGCAATGGCATCAGGTCGGGCAATCATTGCAACGCCAGTCGGGGACATTCGATATTTGCTCGACGAGGGTCGGGGATTGATCTTGCCTGATTTTTCCATACCGACGTTGACGGATGCAATCATTAAGCTTGCCGAGGACCCTGTTCAACGCAATTTGATGGGACAACGCGCTCGTGACTATGCGAACCGTGAGCTTACATGGAACAATGCAGATGACTTGCACAAAAAAATCTACGAGTCCGCCTTGGCACTCAGGTAGCAGGGTACGGCAAAATTCGTAGCCTGTCTGATTCAGCAAATGGAATCGGATGGAACCGAAGCAAGCTCATTATTCATCGATAGATGTCAACAGAAACTGAATCTCTTGTGTTTGAAGAAAGTTTCAGTTTCAGCGTTTGGAAAAGTGCGTTGCCGAGACGCATGTCGGCGAGGCGTGGAGCGTCAGGGTGCGGGGATCGACACCGTATGTGTTTGATGTTTGTCAGGAGTTTTTAATCGACATGCTCAATGACCTCGGTGCGACTCGTTGGGGAGCCCGTCCCCACAAGCAATGAGACTTCCTCCGCGATCGTATCCCGCAAGGCTGGACGTGCAGGCTTTCTTGATTCATTGTCGGCGGTGAGCACGGAGATCGCTGCGGATGCCAATTCCGTCGCATCGTCCGCTGAATAGGTTTTTACTTGCGGTGGACGCAATGTGTTGTAGGCGGCAACCACTGGAATGCCCAACGCCAGAGCTTCCAATACGGAACTGGATATGCCGTCGCGTTTTGGCGTGCGAATAAAAAGGTCGGCTTGCGTTAGAAGAGTTAAGTATTGTTCTCGCCCCAGGTCGCCGGCTAGGTAAACGCTGCCCTTAAGGCCGAGTTGTTCTAAATTGGCGGTGCATGGTTCGCTCCCAACCTCGCAGCCGACCAGGCAGAGGCCCGCGTCGGGGAAGTGTTTTTTTGTTTTTGCAAACCCTGTCAGCAGGACGTCGAGGTTAAACTCCGGTCGAAAAAAGACGTAACTGAAGATGATCGTCGGGTGAGCTTTTAAGAAACCGCTAATACCCGCGGGAAGCGGGACGGCATCGAATTCCATGTATTGCTCGGAAAAAGCAGGGATGGGGGTCACCTTTTCGGGTGATATTCCGTACGCAACGATGTGCCGCTTGATTTTTTCATCGTTGCAAATGATTTGAGAGTTTAGTCGATAGATTATCCAGTGGAATGCGTCAATCAGGTGGCTGTTTGGATTGGGGAAGTAGCGTCCACCAAGGCCGCCGTGCCAAGTAAGGACAGAGGGACGCAGGAAGATCACACTCAGGATACTAGCGTAAAGAACGAAGCAATAAGCTTTCCATGACTCAGAATTCAAGTGGTTGTGTATGCGATAGCCGCGCAGCAAGTGAAGCAAAACTTGGAGTGCGTAATCGAAATTACTGCGGATGCCACGGATATGCGATTCTGGTGCTCGGCGAGCCAGTCGATTATCGCCCAGATCGAGTGCTGCACATTGGATTCCTTGCTGCCGCATCGACGTCATTAGATATTCGATACGAACCGACCACCCTGCGTGAGGTGGAGGGAGCGGGCCAATTTCGAGTATTTTTCGATGCATTTGATCGCTTTTGAGAATATCAACGGTGAGGTGATTATAGAGAGGGTTGTGCCTTCAGTCACTTTACTTTCCGCAGAAAAAAAGTGAACGGTTTGAAATGAAAAGGCGTGGATCCGTGCGCCGAACGCACCAGAAAAATGATAACGCAGATTCTCGCAATCCCGAACGGACAATCGGTTAGTAGCCGTTGGCGCGGACCATTATCCCGTAAACCTCCTCATCTCATGTTAGAGGATGCGAAAGAAGTCGTTCGACGCATTCGCTTGAGTGCACGATCAAGCCTCGCAACCAGGCCTCGCAACCAGGCCTCGCAACACAGTAGACATCTTTCGGCCGATTCGACTCCCACTGTGGCACGTCGGATGTTCACAGGGAGTAGGTGGGCGTTAGGCGGAGTTGATCGTAAAACGGAAATGAACGGGCAGTTGAATGGCTGCCCGTTTTTTCATGCGGCCCAACGCACATTAGAAATCCGATCGTGAGCGACGATTGGGGTGGTATTCATGGACTCGCGAATCCAAAGCCGTTTTTCCTGCTATTTCAATCGGTGGAAAAAGCCAATTTTAGCCTCGCTCATTTCAACTTCTTCGACGCGCTGTAAATCTCAGTCCAGGCAAAATTCATTCTCGTCAATGCCCCGTTTATTCCGAGAGCGTAGACTTTTTTTGAGGCGACCGTCGTTTCAATAATTTTCCGATCAGGCAGTCTTGCTGCGCAGATTCGATCATCCGGCGAGGCCTAACAACGTCCAGGTGATCCCCGAAGAGGGCTCAGGAATGAGTCCTGAGCAGTAAGCAGTAAACACATGCCATGCTACCTGGGCTCGACGTGACGAGTCAGGGAGTGATCCTTGAACCTGCTCGCCCATTCTATCGAGTCTTATGGCAAGTGTGCCCAACGAGTTCAGCGCACTCATGATCGATTGGTGCAGGACCAAGATGCATCGTTCGTGTAGCTTTGCGCGAAAGAGAAACGGTACTCGCACTTCTAAATTCTGAAAAGTGGAAGAATCCGATCGGGTTAGTTGGCCCTGGTGTAATCGCTCTAATCAGAATTTGAGACGTGAGCGGAAGTGATAGATCATCGCGTTATTTGAAACGCTGGGTGCGATGTAGTCCGTTTCGCGATGGCTCACCTCGAAAGCGACATCGAAGTACTCGCTGACATCCCACATCAAGTTGGTCCAGGCCACTTCGTTGCGAGAACGTTGTCCCGCGATGGCCTGGGATGTCGGATCGAAGGGGTCCTGGCGAATCACGCCCAAGTCTTCGTTACGCGGGTCGTCAACGCCGTAGCCGATGTGAAAGGTCAGGGAATCAGTGAGCTTCACCCAAATGTCACCCCAGGCCGCGTAGGTGGCGATCGGCTGCAATGTATCGGGATTGAGGCTTTGGCCGATTGCCGCGTTGTAGGTGCCGATTGCCTCGCCTACCAGAAACTCACCCCGTACTCCGATCCGTTTGCCGGAGATGTTGGCGTCGAGCGAGACTCCCCAGGTATCGGAAACCACTTGGACAAGGCCAAGCGATCGTATCTCGCCAATGACGCTTGAAACTCCCAGCTCAAATGGCCTTTGGCCGTTTCTGCCTTTCCCCAGCGCCAAGGCCACTCGTGTCTCTACGTTCGGCCAACCGTTGTCCGTACCAATCACAAAAGGATCGGTGACAAAGTCGTTGACGACTTGTTGGCTAATCGCAGCCTGCAGCGTCCATTGTACGCGTTCGCTGGGGCGCATGAACCGCTCCGCGCGCAGAGAGCCACGGAACGAACCGGCATTGCCTGCCTGCTTATTTCCGCCAAAATTGACAGTCACAGGATCGAGCGGATTGAACAGATCTCCATTTTGGCCGAACGTGATTCGCCAGTATTCGTTCTTGAGCTCCCCATAGCCACGAAGAAAGAACGGTGACGACTGATTCAACACTGGCCTGCTGCCCAGGTAGTTGTAGAGGAGCATACCACCGAGTTGAAACGATCCAATCGACGGGCCGCTGAAATTTAACCCCAAGGCGGACGTTTGTCCGTGTACGGTGAATTGGTCCTCAGTAAAACCCGCCCCAAGTTGGGAGTTGAGATACAAGATCATGGGACGCGCTACCGTGCCAGTTGTGGCACCGATCGCTTCGCCGGCCAGGAAACCAAAGGGAACGATCCGCCAAGGCCCTTTGTTCAGCGAGAACGATTTCTCGCAACAGTTGCAGAGCGGTCCTAGGCCCTGGCAAACCGGCTTGTCCCCATCGCAGAGTCCAAATTCACAGCCGTCCATCTGCGCCGGATCTTCTACGGTCAGATCGTAGGTCGCGTGGATGGTTGGCAGTCGCCGCATCGCCGTGCGCTCAAAATTGCTACGTTGCTGTTCTCGTTCTCGCAGATAGCGTAATTCCTCTTCGGTGACTTCCAAGCGGCGGAGTAAGTCCCGCGTCGAAGGGGCCTCGTGACGGTCAGAACGCAAACCCAATGGGGGTTGGAGCTGCGCATTTGTTCCGCTTGTAAGGAACGCACAAAGTGCGAGCATTAGCAATGCCCGGCGATATTTCATGCTCGATTCCTTTGCTGCCTAAGAGTTTGATTACATCAGTTTATCGACCGGTGATTCACCGATTATGGCGCGATGTGCGGTTGTTAACGATCTTATTTGTTGAGAGAGGTGATGGTTTTAGGGATTGGTGAATCCTTGAGGCTGTAAAATGTCCGCCTTCTGAATCGCTTGTGGCGCCGACCTCGAATCGAGTTTCCAAACCATGGGGCAACGTCGTAGGTGGCGATCCTCCCGTCCTCCACAGAGCCCCGCCCGGGTGCTACATTCTTGCCCTCTCAGATTGTGGATTTTTGAAAGGCTCGACAGACTTCGGAGCTAAGCTTGGGCAAGCTGCTTGCCGACGGTCATTGAAGTCGAAGTCCTTTCTGCGGTTTTTGCGTGCCTTGGTCCGAAACGTTCTGTATATTTGGAAGGTTTTGATGAGCCTGAGTTGTCTTACTGCAGGTTAAGAGCCTGAAGCAAAAGCTTTGTGATGAGATGGCCGCTGCCTACGAGAAGCCCATGCAAGCGGAGATTTCACTCAGATGGTATTCGATGTCAACGCAGGAATGGAATCGACAGTCCAAAATACAATGAGGATATTTACAATGAATGGCGCAAAATGTTCCGCAGTCCATGGTTTGGGTTGGATCTCTGTGTTGGTGCTCGCGACTGTGGTTCACGCCGGGCCAGCCGATTATGTCTTTATGGGCGGTAAGGTCTACACGGTCAACAAAGAGCAGCCCTGGGCCGAGGCTGTAGCCGTTCAGGGAAAGAAGATCGTTTTTGTCGGCTCCACCTCAGACGCAAAAAATTATATTGGCGACCAGACGAAGATCGTCGATCTCGATGGCAAGATGATGCTACCGGGATTCATTGATAGCCATTGTCACCCGGTGGTGGGTGCATTGGTCACACCTGGAGCTTTTCTTCAATATGACTCGGTAGACGAGGTGCTAAAGTCTGTCAAAGAAGAGGCGGACGCAAATCCCGACAGTGATCTTATCCGTGGTTTTGGTTGGCGATACGCATCCTTTCCCTCCACGGGGCCGACCAAGCAAATGCTCGACGAGATCGTTCCCGATCGTCCGGTCTTCTTATTTGCCATCGATGCGCATGGAGCTTGGGTGAACTCGAAAGCGCTGGAGAAGGCGGGTATCAGCAAGGATACGCCGGATCCGCAACCAGGCTTCAGCAAGTATCAGCGTGACCCCAAGACGGGCGAGCCCACCGGTTACCTCGTCGAAGTTCCCGCAGCGCTCGAAGTGCTCAGCAAGCTCCAGATCCAAAACAGGAGCAGCGTCGCGGCAGCACTCGACGACTTGATGCCCAAGTTTGCGGCAGCGGGGATCACGGCTATTTTTGAGGCTGGTATTCAGGGGCTTTCGAACGAAGACGGGTTCGGGATTTACCTTGACATGGAAAAGAGCGGAAAACTGCCATTGCGAATCGTCGGCAGTTACTATCACAACAATCCCAAGGTGGATCCGCTACCGATCATCAAGGCTAATCGCAAAGCCTTTCGGGGTGAATTAGTCCAGTGCGAGGTACTCAAGATCAATGTCGACGGTGGCGACGCTCAGCATACGGGTGCTTACCTACAACCTTATGCGGATAAGCCGGACACCATGGGCTTGCCGATTTTCACGCCGCAGCAACTCAATGATCTTGTCACCCGGGCAGACGCCTCAGGGATCGACGTTCATTATCATGCGTACGGTGACCACGCTACTCGGATGGCCTTGGATGCGATCGAAGCTGCCACCAAGGCGAATCCCAAACGCGACCGAAGGCATACGCTTGGTCACTCCATGTATTTAAAGGATGATGATATACCCCGATACGCGAAACTTAACGCGATCGCGCAGTTTTCCATTCAATGGGCCACGCCTGACTCAGCAAACTTGGGCCTCGCGGTCGAACGACTTGGCGAACGGGTCGTCTACACCGAGTTCATGCGGCCGCGTTCGGTCCTTAATGCGGGCGGGAAGGTGACTTTCGGTACTGACTGGCCTCCTGCCGGTTACTACAGCACCTACAAGCCCCTGGAGATGATTCAGGTGGCCCTGACCCGCAAGATGCTCACTGGGAAAGGCCTGGCGCCAGTCATGCCGCCCCAAGATGAAATAATCACACTTTCACAGGCAATCGAAGCCACGACGCTGACCTGTGCCTACCAGATTCGCTTGGAAGACAAAGTGGGTTCGATTGAAGTCGGCAAGCTGGCTGATCTGGTTGTGCTCGGGAAGAACCTTTTCGACGTCGAACCGATGGAGATCAGCAAGGTCAAAGTGCTGATGACAATGATGAACGGAAAGGTCACGCACCGAAAGGGGATCTGATTCGGCCAGGACGGTTGGCTCGGAAGCGACGATGCTGTTGCAAGACTTCAAGCAGTTACGGCCTGTCTAGCCGGACGGGCACGTTCATGCTCGATTTGCTGGGACCCGAGCCGGCCGAAGAGAAAGATGCGAATCGCAACAACCCGATCGTTCCGTGTTTCCAATGGGCTCTTCCTAGAAACGGTGTTCGCCGAACGCGAGTCTTTTCATGGCTATCTCGATCGTCTTAAAGCGATTAGCACGCGTTTTGCCGAATATTTGCCGGGTAGCATGAAGTTGAAAGGCGAATCGCTTGCCGAGTAAGGCTGGGTAGAGTCTGTGGCTTGTGTAGATTGAGGTGGCGCGTTGCGGTGAATCGTGCCGATTTAACACGACGTATGTGTCTATGATAGCCCATGCTATCTCTCTGCCCGCGATCCGGTCGTTGTCATGCAGCAAACCGCTGAAATCAGACTCGTCACTGCTGTGCTGTTCGCGAGTGCACTGCTCTTGCCGTCACGCGTCGTCGGGCAAGATAGCATCGGTTTGGACAATGGCTTGCCGTGGAACACCAACTGGGCCCGGATTGATGAAGGTAACGAGAATCTCTGGTCGCTGTTAGATCGAGGCGGCGGGCCGTTGGAGTGCGGCGGTTGGATATCGGCCGGCTTCACCGCCAATGCACACGGCAATCGAACCGGGAAGGGTAACGCACCGTTGCCACTAAACTCTATTGCGGATGCGCCCGTAATGAACCAGTTGTGGCTCTATGCAGAGAAGCCGCTCGACAGGGAAAGAATGGGTGCCGATTGGGGCTTCCGGATCGACTACCTCTTCGGAGTGGATGGTCCCGAGATGCAGGCAGCGGGTGATCAGGGCTGGGACTTCGGCTGGAACACTTCCCGCGACTACGGCTCAGCCATTCCTCAGCTATACGCAGAGCTCGGCTTTCATGAACTGGTTCTTCGTGTGGGCTACGCCATTGGCCTGCAGGGTTTCGAAGCGAATCAAGCGGTGGACAATTTCTTCTATTCACATAACTACGCCTACGGGTACGGTGTGCCTGGCACATTTTCCGGCGCCGTGTTGGAGTACGAGTTAAGCGATAATCTTGCAGTGTTGGGGGGATGGACGACGGGTTGGGATAGTTGGTGGTCTAACTACTTGAGCGCCTCAACGTTCGTGGGCGGGCTGACATGGACTTTGAGCGACGAGGTGAGTCTGACCTATCACGTAACAATCGGCGATTTCGGGGACGGAACCGCAAAGAACGGGGCCAAGAGCAACGCCGGGCAGATTTATGCTCACGCGATCGTGTTTACCTGCGAAATTTCGGAACGCGCCAGTTACGTCCTGGAAAATACGCTGGGCAGTAATAGCCATACTGGCGTCGGGTCAGGAAACAGCCAGTGGTACTCCCTAACAAACTATCTTTTTTATGATCTGAGCGATTGCTGGTCGGCGGGAGCCCGGATTGAGTGGTTCTGTGACGAAGATGGCCAGCGAGTCAACGTAAACGGTGCCGGCCCCGGCTCTTTTTATGAAGGGACGCTTGGCATCAACTGGGAACCGCATGGCAACATTCGTATTCGCCCCGAAGTCCGTTGGGACTGGTTCACCGGTCAAGGCCGGCCTTTTGACAGCAGGAACGGTGGCATGACTGGTACGTCGGTCCACCAATTCACGGGCGGCCTGGACGTCTTGCTCATCTTCTGAATTCCTCGATGCGAAGCTGACCGGTCGCGTGTCTCACCAATACCCTGTCGGGACATAATGCTTCCTAAGGGGAATGATTGAATTGTTGTTATCGAGAAGGGTTCAGGCGGTTAATCTGTCGTGCGTGGCTTGCTGCAAAATCGGCTCCCGTTCTGGGGACTGTTGCGCGGCTCCCAATGCTCGGGTTTTCGCCCTCCAAATGGCGGGCTGGCATTGGATGCGGCTTGTTGAGGAGTGGACTTTCCGACTCGGTTGCTCCATGAAAGAACCCTACGCCTGTCTCTGTGACCCTTGGTTTCTCCTCAACGTTCCGGTCGTTCTGCTAGGTATTCGGCGACGGCTGCAGCCAGGTTCGCGCCGACAGCTTGGTAGACGGTGGGGGTGCTATTTTTATGGTTCCACATCGTTTCTAAGCACAGGCTGACCGTCTGCGGATTACCGTGCATGCTGACCCAGTTTGCGCTAATCTGTCGCCAAAGCGGATGGTAGCTGGCTCCAGTGACTCTGGATTTGCTGCTCATTGGTAGCTGCGGCTTGACCTTGCTGATGCGTGCATACGCGAGGCTGATAAAGCGATCCCGCAGGCTGATCATCGGTTCCTTTGACATCTCGCTCGGCAGGATGTAAAAGAAGCTGGGGTCGCTGGGAGCCGGATTGTGAAGATCCAGAAAGACGTCCATGCGTTGTTCGTCGATCAGCTTACCGACTTTTCGTTGAGCCGCACGAACTTCATTCCAATGCGGCTTGCGGGACCAATCTCGGTTGTGATCATGCGGCAGCGCATTTTTGCCGCCGTTGCCGGTTGCCGTATTGTCGACGTCCATCACCGGAACAATAAACACCTCGGCGTGCTGCCGGAGCCAGGCAGCCTGTTTATCTTTGCCAAGCAACCATTTCGCGAAACCTTGTGCTACCCAACTCGAACCGCTCTCCCAAGCGTGTTGCCGTGCCTGAACCCAAACGCCGAAACGTTGTTTGTCCGACCGCTTTCCTGCCTTGACGTGCAACATTGGCACGGTTCGTCCGTCACGCGATCGGCACAACTCAACCGCGGTGGCATGCCCAGATTGCTTGCTTATTTCATGTACGAACGTTGACGCAGTACGCGGCGTGTAGGGCGGACCCCAAGCCACGAAGACCGATTTCGTTTTCGGCTTGAGTTTGTAAACCATCCACTCGTCTTGCCGACTACCTTGATCGGTCTGCTGCCACGTCTTCCCATCGGTGGAAAACGTCGCGTACTTAGGCATGGACCACGATGCCGACAGGGGCTTGCGTTTGTCGATGGCTGCTGGCGATCGCTGTAACCGCAACGACAATGTATCTTTGGCTGTCAGGCCATCAACCCGAAAGTACCACCAACAAGGCCAGCCGCGTCTGGGGTCACCGCCAGGCATGAATCTGACGCTGCAGGACTTCTGATCAATCTCCAAAACGCGGACTGACGCCCCCTGGAAATCAGCCACCACGCTCAAACGTGAATCAGCCAGTGCCCGACCGTTGCCAATCATTGCAATGAGAGCCATCAATATCAAGCAGTGTCTCATGCCATCATTCCCTTTAGTTATTTTTGCCTAGCATTCAGGGATCAACGTTTTCTCGCACGACGCGGTTCACTTCCAGGAAGAAACATACCACGTTGAGCATGCAAGAGTGAGATTAACTGGCTGGAGACGAAATTGCAGGCACTGCACTTGTCTCACCCACGAAACTCGTTTTTACGACAATTCCCGTTGAGGTTTTGAGAAGCTTTTTTCTTTGTAGGTCATCGGGGCACGTTACTGCGATCAGACTCTGTGCGTTCGTGTGATTTCGCAATCGTTTTCTTGAGAAGCAGTTTCAAGCTGCTACACATTCAACGCATGAGGCGCGAACTCTCACGCGAAGGAGGGTCTGTTTATATGACTAAGATTCATAGGCAGACGCTTTATCACGCTCCTGCCCAAAGGATGATTTAATTCTGCCGTATTCGATGGGTGCTCAAACGGGCTGATGGCTTGACTGGTTTTACCGCGCGCTAAACAAGGGCAGCAATTGTTTTAATGTGGTTTTTTTAAAATGCGGGTTGAAGAGATTGCCTTTTGCTCTGAACTCCTATTTTTGTTTTGTTTCTTTTTACTCTCCTCGTTCAGTAATTGAGGGGACGCTTCCAAGTGCTCGGCGTGGAGTATGGAGTCTTTCGAACGGAGTCCCTCAACGTGATGCGGTCATTCGCTCGATGCGATTGTTGCATCGTTATCGTGAACCATGAAGCTGCCATGCTGAAGGGTCTGCGTGACCGCACCATTTTCACCCATCACAGACGAATCGTCGCAGGCAGGACGCCGGAAACCCTCGTGGGACTGCATCGAGGCGGCGTCGATAGATATCTTGGCGGTTGGCCGTTTTTCGTCGGCGCCGCATCATGATTGCAAGGCCAGCCAGCATCGGCCAGCTTAGCATGGTGATCGGTTCAGGGACGGTGAACAGGGTCACATCGTTCCCATCGCCACCGGCATAGGTAATGAAAAGATCGTGGCCGCCAAAGTTACCGACGAGACCGCCTTCGCCTAGTCCCATATATTGACCGGTGAGCGTACCGCCGACACGCAGGAAATTGAACGACATTCCATCCGAGAGTTCAAAATCGTCAATCAACAGTACGTCCAAGCTGCCGGCTAGTTCCACATTGCCCGTCACGTCCAGCCAGTCATGTTCGGTCGACAACTTATCACCTCCTCCATCGAAATGACCGCCCAATTCGATCTCTTTGCTGCCCTCAACTTTAAAGTATTCACCTTCAATGGTCATTACACCGGCTGAATTACCCGGCTTGGTATGACCATGATCGGTATAACTTCCTTTGATCGCACCATTACCTTTTAAGGTTCCGTTGTTGGTAAACGTACCATGGACCGTATCAATCGTGCCATTGTTTGTCAGACTGCCGCCGACCGCGTTATTGAGTGTGCCGGCGTTTAGAAGTTTGCCGCCGGATTCGTTTATCAACATCCCGTAGTTGTTGATCGTGCCACCAGCAATGTTGTACAGATGCCCACCCTTAGAATCATTACTCGTAGTATTGGTCAACTTGCCGGTATTCGTCAGGATGTGTGTGTTAATCAAGGTGCCCCAGCTCATCAACCAAGCCCCGGGAACGATACCATCGCTCCACGCTCCTGAATTGCTCAGGGTGCCGCGGTTGATAAGATAATGCTCGTTTTCCAGCGTCCCTTCGTTGGTGAACGTGCCACCGCTGAGGTTCTCGAGCTCACCCCCGTTGTAAATGGTGCACCCTTCGAAGTTTTTCAACACCGACTTATTGTTGAGATGGCCGTCGTTGGCCACATAGCCGCTTGCCGCGTTATAAAGGGTGTTGTTGTTGGTCAACGTACCGGAATTAGTGACCTCAAGCTGACCATTGTTTATAAACTCGCTGTCGTTGGTAATGCTGGGCGTCCTCACATAAACGGTCTCCTGATGCGGATTACCATTGGGAGAGATCTGTTCGCCAAGAAGAGCGGCAGGGGCGAGCATCAAGGTGGAAATGGCGAGTACAGGGAGGCGTTTCATTGGCATATCTCCATGGATGTTTCTTAAAGCGGTGATTTTAAAACTTGCGACGGTGTACCCGCAATGGCTAAAACTAGTAAGCGCTCTTGTCATGAAGGCTTCCAGGAGGATTTGATTAGAACGGTGAACGATTTCAGCAAGAATGCTTGACGCGACCGCTGCGGGTGAAAGCTCGTTCAGTCACGAATATCGTGCGCTCGGACAGTAACGGCGGGCAGCTTCGTAGGCGTATAGCGAAGAGCAAAACCCGGCGGCTCCTCTTGTCGACGGACGGCCAAGCCGAGTCCGATTAGCATCGACTGGGGAAGGGTTATCATGACGCGGCAATGTGGCGGAATCCGCTGCATGGTTTCACCCACTCCGATGAAAATCGAAACCAGCAGTTTGGATCAATGTGGGTGCAAAGGAATCCGGTTGCAGTAGGAGTTGGCATCGTCCAAGTAGTGTCAGACTGGCTCGAGAATATCCCCGACGTCGCCATGTGACACTTTTAAGCAAGGATTTCGCGAATCACCCGCGCTTCTTCTACCCCCGTCAACCGTTCTTTCAAACCGTTGCGCAGTGCATACAACTGTTCGTGATGCATGCCTAATTGATGTAAAATCGTGGCATGCCAATCGGCGACTGAAACCTTCTTCTCAACCGCAGCAAAGCCCAACTCATCCGTCGCGCCGTAAGTCAACCCGCCCCGTACTCCGCCGCCCGCCATCCAGGTGACCATCGCATTCTTGTTGTGATCGCGACCCGCGTTCTTTTCATTCTTATCGCTAGGCAATTGGGCAATCGGCAGCCTGCCAAATTCGCCGCCCCAAACGACAAGTGTGCTGTCGAGCAAGCCGCGTTGCTTGAGATCGACCAGCAATGCTGCCGTCGGTTTGTCGGTCTTCTCGCAAGCCGCTTTCAAACCCCTTTCGAGTCCGGTGTGGTTGTCCCAGATCTGAGACTCGATGTAGAGCTGAATAAAGCGAACCCCCCGTTCCACCAGCCTTCGCGCGTACAAACACCGGCGGCCATACGAGTCAGTTGCTTCGGTGCCGATCCCATACATCTCAAGCGTTTGCTGCGTTTCACCCGAGAGGTCTAAGGCATCCGTGGCGGCCATTTGCATGCGAGCGGCAAGTTCGTAGCTGGCAATGCGGGCGCCCAGGGCCGGTTGGCGCGGATGGGATTCGCGGTGGATGCGATCCAAGCGGGCGAGCAAGTCGCGTTGCAACTGGGTCGCCTGTTGCGGCTCGCCAAAGTCGCGCTGCAGGTTGAGCACCGGCGGGCCGGACGAGCGGAACCGGGTTCCCTGGTAGACTGGCGGCAAGTAGCCTGCCTGCCAACTTTGAGTGTGATTCACTGGCAATCCTTTCGGATCGTCGAGCACGATGTAAGCCGGCAAGTTCTGATTTTCGCTTCCCAATCCGTACGCGACCCAAGAGCCCACCGACGGCAGGCCTGCCATTTCGCTACCGCTATGGATTTTGAATAGCGCCGGCTCATGTGTCAGATTGGTCGTATGCATCGAACGAATCAAGGCGATATCATCGACGCAATTAGCCAGGTGAGGCATCGCGTCGGACACCCACGTGCCGCACTGTCCGCGCTGCTTGAATTGAAACCAACTGCGCATCAACGAACCGGCCGCCTCAGGGTTTTCCACTTCGCCGGCGATCTTGCCGAAGTAGGACTTACCATGGTTCTTTTCCAACTCCTCTTTGGGATCGAAGAGGTCCATTTGACTTGGACCGCCGTTCATGAAGAGCTGAATAACCGATTGGGCACGGGGCTGAAAGTGGGGCGTTTTTGGCGTGAAGTCTGCTATTTCCTCAGTCGAATCGACCGTTTGCTTGTCAGCCGCAATGTCTCGGCCATAAATGTCCCGCGAAACAAGCGACGCCAAAGCAGCTCCGTAGAGACCGTTGGCGACGTTCTCAAAGAAACCTCGTCGGGTGATGTTCGCTGGTTGTCGGATTAGGTTTCGCATTGCGGAAATTTCAATTCACAATCAATCGATATACAAAAACGCGGCCGAGTTCATGACTACGTGGCAGAGGTTGGCAAGCGATTTTTTAGTAACCTCGCCTTCGAAGTCTGCAGCCGCGGACTCTGTTGACAATTGCTCTCGCCATTTGATCTTAAGTTGCTCGAGTGTACCCATCATCGCCTGCTGTTGCTCGCTGCTCGGCGCTCGGCCCAGGGCGACCAAGCAGAGCCTGTCGATCTGTTGTTGGTTGTCTTGGTCGACTTCGGCAATCAATCGCTCGGCAAGGGCCAAGCTCAACTCGTGAACCATCTTGTTGTTCATCAGAAACAAGGCCTGCGGTGCGACAATCGAAATAGGTCGGTCGACGCAGTTGGGGCTCATCGTCGGCCGATCAAAATTGTCGAGGATGGTGAGCCGTTGCGTCCGGCGTTTCAAAACGTAAAGGCTGCGTCTGCGGCCCGACTCCTGTAGATTTGAGATCACGAGCCCCTCGCTATTGGCCGTGATCGGATCCGCGGGTCCGAACGGGGTCAGGTCAAGTTGCCCTGCAACTGCTAGCAGGGTGTCGCGCAGTACTTCGGCCTCCATCCGACGCAGCCGCATCCTCGACAAACGCGTGTTCTCGGGGTCTGCTCGCTGCCGATCGGGCGAGGTCTGGGACGACTGTCGATAGGTGGCTGAAGTCATCATCAATCGGTGCAAGTGTTTGATGCTCCAGCCGTGACGCATAAAGTTCACAGCCAACCAATCCAGCAGCTCGGGGTGCGAAGGTGTTGCTCCCGCACGACCGAAGTCGTCGAGTGTTTTGACAATGCCAACGCCAAAGTGGTGTTTCCAAACACGATTCACAATCACCCGGGCGGTAAGTGGATGATCGGGATCGGTAAGCCACCTGGCCAAAGCCAGCCGACTGCCGGTCTTCTTCGCTCCAGGCCAAGGAAGTTGGGGGGCAAATGGTGTTTTTCCATCGGTCAGCACCGAGGGCACCCCTGGTCCGATTAAACGGGCAGGTTGCAAATAGCTCCCGCGGCGCAGCAGATAAGTCGGGGACGGCTCGCCGCGATCCCACAGCGCACGCAGCATCGGTTCTGGCGTGCGCTGCGATTCGAGCCGTTTGATCTTCTCTTCGGTGGTTTTGACAAACTCCCCGTCCGCTGCGTCTTTTTTCTCTTTCAGTCGCTTCTTAAGTTCGGCGATCTCTGTCGTGAGTTCGTCATCCTGCTGTTCCCATCGCGTCCGTTCTGCAGTCGTCACGTGCGGTAAATAACGATATTCGCCCGTCGAGTTGCCCGCCCCGCCGGTGACTGGCTTGAGCCAATCGTGTTCGTCCATCGCCGGTTTTAGCAGCGCGACGAGTCGATAATAGTCTCGCTGCGGAATCGGATCGAACTTGTGAGAATGGCACCGCGCACAGCGAATCGTTAAACCCATGACCGCCGAACCCAGCACCCGTAGCTGATCATCGATCACATCAAGCCGGTTCGGCACAAAGCCTGTGATGCCCGCAAAGGTGCCATCGGAGGTCATCCGCAAGAATCCGGTGGCAACGAGCTTCTCGTAAATTGCGTCGGTGATCTCGGGGGCGTTTTCATAATCGACCAACTCGTCGCCGGCGATTTGCTCCATAAGGAACTGATCATACGGTTTGTCGGCATTGAAAGATCGGATCACATAGTCGCGGTAACGGTAAGCGTGAGGCCGCTCTGGGTCGCTATTCTGGACTCCTTCCGAATCGCTGTAGCCAGCCAGGTCGAGCCAATACTGGCCCCATCTTTCCCCATAGCGAGGTGATTCCAGGAGTCGATCGATAAGGCGCTCATACGCGTAGGGAGTATCGTCGGCAACAAATGCTTCCACGGCTTCGGGCGCAGGCGGCAAGCCGATGAGATCGAAATACGCGCGGCGAATCAAAACATGTTTTGACGCCTCAGCAGATGCGGACAGTCCTACCGCCTGGAGCGAATTCAAAATAAAAGCGTCGACAGGATTGCGAACAATCCCTTTGACGGTAGGCACTGCCGTCTGTTGGGGCGAGCGGAACGACCAGAAGTTCCTGTCAGCGTCGATGACCAGTCGGTCTGGCTCGCCGGTCGCGACGTCGGGCTGGACATCGATCACGGGGGCTCCCAAGTTAATCCACTCGACTAGCTGCTTCAAACCTTGTTCGCTCACCGGCTTGACGCTGTGGCTGGCCAGTTTTTCGCGGGGGGGCATTTGCTCGGCTTTGATTTTTTGAATGAGCAGACTTGCCTCGGCGTCGTGGGGAACGATCGCGGGGCCCGACTTGCCGCCTTGGAGCATCGCCGCCACCGTGCGAATATCAAGTTCGGCTTCCTGCACCTGACGGCCATGACAGGTAGCGCAGTGCAACATTAGCGTTGGCAAGACATCGTGTTGATTGAGCGCGGAGGACTCCGCAGCAACCGTCCCAACGTCGGCACCTTGCTCGATCCAATGGCGGATCACCTCAATCTGCTCGGGCGAGAGGGGTTCGCCTTCGCCGTCAGGAGGCATTTCGCCCGTTTCGAGCACTTCCAATAGCCGACTTGTAGCGGGATCTGCCGCTGCGACAATCGGGCCCGATTCGCTGCCACGTAAAACACCCGCCGCGGTCGTCAAATTCAGCTCGGCTTTTTGCGTCGTCTCGTCGTGACACTCGGAACAATGAGCGCGCAGAATCGGTAAGACGCCCTCTGCGAAACTCACAATCGGCGCTGACTCTGCTTGCGGACAGACAACAGCCGTAACCGCGGCGATCATCACCGTCGCATGCGTTTGGAGAAGGACTCTGAAGGTTGACGACATGTTAGCCAGTGTACCAGAGCAGCGGGCAAATTGCATAAACTGCCTCGCTCGTCACATGCGTTTGGAGAAGAGCGTTGAAGGTTGCCGACATGCCGCCTAGTGCACCAGAACAGCGGTAAATTACATAAACTGCCTCGCTTCTGAAAGTCGGTGACTTTCGACATTCCCGAAACAGGCAAGGAAAAGCATGCAACTTCCAGGCCCAAATGGATTAACATGGCACGCATCCTGATCGTCTCTGCCGGTTGCAAGAGTACTGTGCAGCGACAATCTCTAGCGGAGTTGCAACCATGGGCCGTACGGTGGAATCGAAAGATCCGATCGAAGTTGGCAACAACGACCATCGCTACCGTGTTGTTGCAGATTGGCCGCATCTTCCCGAGGAAGTGACAATTCAAGAAGTGGTCGCTGCCGCTTGTAACCGTGCAGGTCAAGTCTTTCTGTTTAATCGCGGCTCGCATCCGATTCTGATCTTCGACCCGTGCGGCAAGTTGGTTGATAGCATTGCCGATTTTCCCACCGCTCGTCCGCACGGGATTACCGTAGGCCCCGACGACACGATCTATTGTGTGGACGATTTCGATCATACGGTGAAGGTGCTTTCGCCCTCAGGCCAACGATTACGCACTTTGGGAACAAGCGGCCAATTTTCCGACACCGGTGCCGTCACGATCGACTATCGCACGATCAAGCACGCCGGACCGCCTTTCAATTACCCGACCAATCTTGCGATCGCGGCTTCGGGCGAGCTCTACATTGCCGATGGATATGGCAACGCGAGAATTCACCGCTTCTCGCCCGAGGGCAACTTGATCGACTCCTGGGGCGATTCGGGCGAAGGGCCTGGGCAATTCCAGGTGCCTCACGGTATTGCGATTTCACCGGAAGAGATTGTTTACGTTGCCGATCGCGAAAACAATCGCATTCAGCGATTCGATTTGCAGGGCCAGTTCATCGACCAGTGGACCGACGTCGTTCGACCGACCGAGGTGTTTGTCACCGACGACTCGACGGTCTATGTTTCGGAGCTTGGAGCGCGAGCGGGCAGGTGGCCGGGTTGGCCAGACGCTCCGACCGGGGCAATTGGCGGGCGGCTGAGCATTTTCAACAGCGATGGCGAGCTGCTCGCCCGTTGGGGCGGCGGCGACGATCCTTGCGCCCCGGGCGATTTCTTCGCACCCCACGATGTTTCGGTCGATTGCTGTGGCGATATCTATGTTTCCGAAGTTGTCTGGTCGGCCGGCGCGAACAAAGGGGCCGTCAGCCCGCAGTGTCACACGATTCAAAAGTTCTCTCGAATGTGAGCCATGATCTTTCCCCACGACCAACTTCGAAGTCTGACGCAACGCATCTTTGCCGCTGCAGGTTGCAATCCGGAAGAATCAGAAAGAGTGGCAACCCTGCTGGTCGAGGCCAACCTGGTCGGGCACGATTCGCACGGCGTGTTGCGTATTCCCAGTTATGTCCAATGGCTAAGGGCTGGAAAAGTGATTGCCAATCAAACGATCAACGTGCTGGTCGACGATGGCCCGCTTGCCGTGGTCGACGGGCAGTTTGGGTTGGGACAGTCGGTAGGTCATCAGTCGATGCAGTTGGGAATCGAAAAAGCGACTCAACACGGCGTGGCCGTTGTCGCCCTGCGCAACGCGGGCCACTTAGGCCGTATCGGCGATTGGCCGTTGATGGCCGCCCGTGCAGGGTTTATTTCTTTGCACTTTGTGAACACCAGCGGGGCGGGGATGCTCGTCGCGCCGCACGGAGGAATTGAACGAAGGCTGTCGGTCGATCCAATCGCTGCCTCGGTTCCGGTGCCAAACGGCGCGCCGCTGCTGTTAGACATGTCGGCAGCCACGATCGCTGAAGGCAAAGTTCGCGTCGCTTTGAACAAAGGCGAAACCGTGCCAGAAGGCTGCCTGATTGATGCCGTGGGCAATCCAACTTGCGAGCCTTCAGTGTTCTATGGCAATCCGCCCGGTTCGATCTTGCCGATCGCCGGTCACAAAGGGTTTGGCTTGTCGATGATTATCGAAATGCTGGCCGGAGCTTTGACGGGTGGATCTTGCACGAATCCGAAACACGCTGAGCAAGTCGCCAATGGAATGCTGTCGATCATTCTCGATCCGTCGCGCTTTTTGCCCACCGCTGAATTCAACCCTGAAGTGAGCCGATTTGTTGACTTTGTCAAAAGCTCTCGCACGACGACCCCGACAGGCGAAGTCCTCATGCCTGGCGAACCAGAGCAGCGCACCAAGGCCCAACGGCTGATCCACGGCATCGAGCTGGATGCCACAACTTGTTCTCAAATCGCCACGACCTGTGGGCTGCTGGAAATCGATCCCGGCTTTGAGCCTCCCCAAACCGAGCAGCCCTCGCAGTCACAGGCAGAAATCAACATCCCCGGCGTGGACTCCGAAGAGTGATGAACACTTCTTGATTTGCCAACGGCAACCAGCGCGGTTGGTACCTGACCTCGATAACGTGTTCGGCGATGTTGCTACCGGGATTGGATGAGGCGGTTTAGCTGACCTGCCTGGCTTGCGGCAAAATCGGCTCCCGTCCCCGTTTGGCCCTTGGATGATGAGAACGAATTG